>DAOVVZ010000341.1:0-3221 GCA_030636915.1 Methylomarinum sp.
GATAACCTACTTGCCTTTATGTCCGTCTTCCGCGTTGTAGCAGCCTGCTACGCCTTGAGCCGAACAAAAATACTGCAGCAGTTGCCAAACTTATTTCCTGCGGGCTCCTTATTAATCAATAACGTAGCAAATCTAGCAAATCGATATAATTTTTAATTAATGCTCGTTTTTGAATAAATTATGCCATTTTATTGTGTCATTTAGTTATTTAATGTTGAATTAAAGTGATCAGATAACTGCTTGCTTGCAGCCACTAAGTTTTTAATTGCTGGTTTTACTTCATCCCAGCCCCTGGTTTTTAAACCACAGTCAGGGTTGATCCATAATCTTTGTGGTGGAATACGTTGAGCTGCTTTTTCCATCAATTCAACCATAGAATCTGTAGAGGGAATATTGGGTGAATGAATATCGTAAACACCAGGACCGATACCATTGGGATAATCAAACTGGTCAAACACATCCAGTAATTCCATATCAGAACGAGAGGTTTCAATGGTGATCACATCCGCATCCATAGCAGCAATTTCTGCGATGATGTCATTAAACTCTGAATAACACATGTGAGTATGGATTTGGGTTTCATCACTGACGCCATTGGCCGTGATTCTAAAGGCTTGTATTGCCCAGTCAAGATAGTATTTCCATTGTGATTGTCTTAAAGGCAATCCCTCTCTTAATGCCGCTTCATCAATCTGAATAATCTGTATGCCTGCTTGTTCCAGATCCAATACTTCATCGCGTATGGCTAATGCCAGTTGCAAACAAGTTTCTGAGCGTGGCTGGTCGTCACGCACGAACGACCAGTTCAAAATGGTGACAGGCCCTGTTAACATCCCTTTCATGGGTTTATTGGTTAGCGATTGTGCATATTTAATAGTATCAACAGTCATCGGCTTAGGCCGTGAAACATCACCGACAATAATCGGTGGTTTGACACAACGAGAGCCATAAGATTGTACCCAGCCGAATTGAGTGAAACTGAACCCTTTTAATTGTTCGCCAAAGTATTCCACCATGTCATTTCTTTCCGCCTCACCATGAACCAATACATCCAGACCTAAGGATTCCTGCTCACGTACACAAGTTTTAATTTCCTCATGCATAGCCTTTTGGTATTGTTCATCGTCTAAAAGTCCGAGGCGATAATCTCTACGGGTTTTTCTAATCTCCGCTGTTTGTGGAAATGAACCTATAGTGGTGGTGGGAAATAGTGGTAATGCAAGTTTCTTTGCTTGGATCTCAGCACGTTGCTTATAGCTGGAGTGACGTTGCCCCATCGTATCATTAATTTCTTTGACACTTTGTTTGACCGTATCATTATGAACCTGTTTTGATTGCTTACGGTTTCTAATGGCGGCAGCATTATCAGACAATTGTTTACACGCACTGTCTCGCCCCCCATCTAATGCTTTGGCAAGTATTTCAAGTTCAGCCAATTTCTGCACAGCAAATGCCAACGAGAGTTGAATATCATCATCCAATGCTTGCTCACTGTTTAAATCAACGGGTACATGAAGTAATGAGCATGAAGGCGCAAGCCAGAGACGATCTTGCAGTAATTTATGAATGGGCTCTAGCCAATTCAGGGTATCGGCTAGATCTGTTTTCCATATATTACGGCCATTGATAACTCCAAGTGATAGAGCTCTGTTATTTGGCAGATTGGAAATAACTTGAGCCAATTCATCTTTAGCATTAATGACATCCAAGTGTAGTCCGTTAACAGGGAGCTTACATGCGAGAGCTAAGTTTTCTTTTAGTTGACCAAAATAAGTCGCTAAAAGAATTTTTAATGTAGGCTTTATTAATTGTGCATAGGCCTGGTTAAATGCGCGTTGCCATGGTTTAGAAAGCTCGGTAACCAGAATAGGCTCATCAATTTGAACCCACTCTATGCCTTGTTGTTCCAATATTTCAAGTAACTGAGTATACACAGCCAGCAATTTATTTAATAAATCTAGCTTGTCTGATCCATCTTTTGATTTACCTAAGTATAGATACGTGACTGGGCCAATAATAACGGGTTTAACTTTAACTCCCTGCTGCTTAGCTTCATCAATCTGACTTAATAAACGATCTGCATTTAATGAAAACTGGGTGTTTTTATCAAACTCAGGAACAATGTAATGATAGTTAGTATCAAACCATTTAGTCATTTCTCCGGCATTAACACACAGACTACCTGAATCACCAGCTGAACGTCCTCTCGCTACACGAAAATAATTATCCAGCTCATCACTCTCTATTTGATTGACTCGCTCAGGAATATTACCCAGCAAAAAGCTGGTATCCAACACCTGATCATAAAATGAAAAATCGCCTACAGGAACAAAATCAAGTGCAGACTGGTCTTGCCAGTGTTGTTGTCGAAGTTCCGCAGCGGTTTGCTGAAGTTCTATCTGAGTGGTCTGTTGTTGCCAATATTTTTCCAGGGCAAACTTCAATTCCCGTTTTTTACCTATGCGGGGAAACCCGAGGTTATGTGTTGTAACCATTGTCTTGCTCATTACGTTAATAAAAAATCTATTGTACGAGGCTTAACTGATGAGCAATAATGATAAGTTTTATCTAATCAATGAGCTTTTCTCATATATGATTGAGCACAGTCACCTTAAAATAATACACGCCCTGCATACACAGGGCACACTAACTGAAGCAGCAAATGCTTTATGTTTAAGTCAATCAGCCTTATCTCACCAAATACGCTATTTGGAAAAAAAGCTGGCTGTCAGCTTATGGGAAAGAGAAGGACGTAGTTTGCGCTTAACTCAGGCCGGCGAACTACTATTACAGGTTGCCCAGCAAATTTTACCTGTTTTATCACAAACAGAAAAAACCCTTAGAGCTTACGGCGAAGGCTTACAAGGCACCCTACATATCGGGGTAGAATGTTATCCCTGCTACCAATGGTTAACGGGGGTTATTGGTGAGTTTTTGCAACAAATGCCCGATGTTGATATTGATATTGTTAACAAATTTCAATTTTCGGGCTTAGAGGGCTTGTTAAACCATCATATTGATATTTTGGTGACCCCTGATTTTGTCAAAAAAGAAAAGATTCATTATGAAACTTTAAGCGTTTATGAATTAGTCATCGTGCTTGCTGCTAATCATCCTCTCGCCGGGTTGGACTATTTTATGCCCGAACACTTGGCGGATGAAACACTGCTAAGCTTTCCCGTGCCACTGGAGAGACTGGATATTTATAGCTGTTTTATGAC
>DAOVVZ010000383.1:0-2934 GCA_030636915.1 Methylomarinum sp.
GATGGATTGACCAGCTCCCTTAACCAAGCTTCACTAATTTGCATGATTCAATCCTATCCTAATTAAATTGTTCCAAAAATTTAAGATCATTATCAAAAAACATTCTTAAATCATTAATTCCATAACGTAGCATCGCTAAACGCTCTACACCCATACCAAAAGCAAATCCGGTAAACTCATCACTATTGATCTCTACTGATTTAAATACTTCAGGGTGGATCATGCCGCAGCCCATCACCTCTAACCAGCCTGTATGACCACAAACACGACAGCCTTTACCATCACACATCACACATTCAATATCAACTTCAGCTGATGGCTCTGTAAATGGAAAGTAAGAAGGTCTAAATCTAACCTGTATGTCTTTTTCAAAAAAGGCACGAAGGAATTCGTATACCACACCTTTTAAATCAGCAAAACTGACATCGGTATCAACTAAAAAGCCTTCAACCTGGTGAAACATAGGCGTGTGAGTGACATCCGAATCACAACGATAAACACGACCAGGTGCTATCACTTTTAATGGTGGCTTGTTAGCTTCCATTGCACGGATTTGTACTGGTGAAGTATGTGTTCTTAATACCGTATGAGGATCAAAATAAAAGGTATCATGCATTGCTCTGGCAGGATGATGCGCAGGAATATTCAATGCTTCAAAATTATGATAGTCATCTTCAATTTCAGGACCATCAACCACATTAAAACCAACACTAGCAAAGATTTTAGAAATTCTTCTTAAGGTGATAGTAACAGGATGTAGCCCTGCAATTGACTGCCCTCTACCGGGTAAGGTGACATCAACTGACTCACTTGCTAAGCGCTCTGCTAAAACAGCTTGTTGCATTGCTGTTCTTTTGTCTTCCAATTTCTCTTGGAACTCGGCTTTCGCTTTATTGATGACTTGCCCTACAGCACGTCGTTGGTCAGGATCAAGTTTTCCCAGCTGTTTCATCTGTAGAGTGAATTCACCCTTTTTTCCCAGATAAGAAACTCTGATTTGATCTAGTTGATTAAGGTCTTTAACTTCTGCAAGAGCTTGTAAGCCTTGCGAGAGGATTTCTTCGAGGTTAGCCGACACTGCTCAGCTCTCTATAAGTAGTATTAGAAGGGGGACAGAAAGATAAAGAAACACTTCGAGATAACCAAACATAAGTCCTGGCTATCACTTTTCTTTTTATTCTATTATTAATTTTTGATAATATTCAGCCTCTAAAAAGAGGCTGAACAAAAGCGCACTCTAATGAATGCGCTTCACCTTATACTAAGGTTGACTTTGATTAGCTTTAGCTATCTCTGCAATTTTTGCAAAGGCATCCATATCACGTACTGCGATATCTGCTAATACTTTACGGTCAATTGCAACATTAGCTTTTGTTAAGCCATTGATGAATCGACTGTAAGACATTCCACACAAACGAGACGCCGCATTAATACGAACGATCCACAATGCACGAAACTGACGTTTCTTTTGCTTACGGTCACGGTATGCATATTGCCCCGCTTTGATTACCGCTTGCTTAGCAACGCGATAAACCCTACTACGTGCACCGTAGTAACCTTTCGCTTGCTTTAAAATCTTTTTATGTCTTGCTCTGGCAGTTACGCCGCGTTTAACTCTAGCCATGATTCTTTCCTATTAATTAAGCGTAAGGTAACAAACGTGCAATCATTGGCACATCTGAAGGATGAATACTGGCTGCTTTACGCAACTGTCTTTTACGCTTAGTCGTTTTCTTAGTTAAGATATGGCGACGATGAGCTTGTCCACATTTAAAACCGCTTTTGGTTTTTTTAAACCGTTTAGCAGTACCACTGTGGGTTTTCATTTTTGGCATTTGTTTTCTCCGATTAATAAATTATAAACATCCCTGAAATACAAACTCGATAAGGCAAAATGCATGGCCCGACCGAATTAGCTGCATCAATTGATGCGTTTAACGATTCTTTCCTGAACCGTGAAGTAGTATTAAGAGGCTGATTATTTAGCCAAATAAATTAGCTTAAAAAATCAGCAATCGAAATAATTACTTTTTCTTTCTAGGCGCCATTACCATAACCATTTGGCGACCTTCAAACTTAGGAAATTGCTCTACAACAGCCAACTCTTCCAAGTCTTTTTCAATACGCTTTAGAAGTTCCATACCAATTTCTCTATGCGCCATTTCTCTACCTCGAAAACGCACGGTAATTTTAGTTTTATTGCCTTCTTCAAGAAACTTAGTCAGATTTCTCAGCTTACACTGATAATCACCTTCTTCAGTCCCAGGTCTAAATTTAATTTCTTTGATCTGGATCTGTTTTTGTTTCTTCTTAGCAGCTTGCAGTTTTTTATTTTGCTCAAACTGGTATTTGCCGTAATCCATGACCTTACATACAGGAGGATCTGCGTTAGGTGAAACCTCCACCAAATCCATGCTAGCATCAAATGCAAGTTGCTTAGCCTCAGCCAATGTAACAACACCTAGTTTATCACCATTCGCACCAACAACACGAACCCGTCTAGCGGTTATATCGTCATTTAAGCGCGTTGTATCTCTTTTAGAAGCGATGCTTTAATCCTCAAGTTTTATTATTTTCTGTTTGTAATTTCACTGCTTAGCCTTTCAGCAAAGTCAGTCATTGACAAACTACCTAGATCTTCACCTTTTTGCGATCTTACTGCAATGGTTTGATTTTCTAATTCTGTATCCCCAATAATAAGCAGATACGGCACTCGTTGCATAGAATGCTCACGAATTTTAAAGCCTATCTTCTCATTTCTCAAGTCTATTTTTACTCTATAGCCTTGTTTTTCTAATTTTTGACATACTTGCTCGGCATATTCCTCGTGCCGATCAGCAATATTCATCACTACAACTTGTACTGGAGACAGCCACAATGGGAATGTTCCGGCATGATGCTCAATTAGAATGCCGATAAAACGTTCTAAAGAAC
>DAOVVZ010000373.1:0-3000 GCA_030636915.1 Methylomarinum sp.
GCTAGAGGAATATTTGTCTGAAGCAAACGAAGGCCCGTTTACTGATAAAGAATTTAACAGGTTCAGTGAAACAAGAGATGTACAAAGAGGATTAAGAGATAAAGGTTATGACAGCATCACATATGATAATAATTTTGAAGGTAGAGGGATAAAGGGTGAAGTAGATAATGGAAGTATAATTATTTTTAAAACAAACCAAATCCGCTCAATTAACGCAGCCTTCAACCCAGCATACAAAGACAGCGGAAACCTACTAGCCAGCAAAGCCCCCAAGTTCAGCAAGGGTACGCCAAAGGAAGTTGATGTTGACCCTAACGAAGAATTAAATCGTAGAATTAGAGAACAGCATAAAACTATTTCTGATAAAGCTAAACAATTTTTGAAAAAAGAATTTAGTCCAGGTGGTTTATTGCCTAAGAAAGTTTTTGACTTAAAAATTAGTCGTGATAGCGAAATGAACGCTACTGATCTTGACACTCATAATCTTGTTGCTGGATTAGAGCGTGCTATAAAATCAGAATGGAATGCTAAATACGATGAATTAAATGAAGAGCAGTTATCACAAATAGACGACAGACTAAGAGGCGGTGAAGTAGACGGTTTACCACAGGCAATCAAAGATAGAGTTGATTCTATGCGATTGTATGTTGATAAACTATCAGCAAGGTACGCCAATACATTATTTGAAGAAGCACAAGAATTATCTGATAACAATAAAACTGAGGCGGCGGCAGCAAAGGTTGATTTATTAAACACCATTGCTGGCAATATCGGTAAATATGTTAATCGTTCATATCGTGCGTTTGATGATAAGAATTGGCCTAAAAAAGTGCCTGATGACATATTAAATACAGCGCGCGATTATTTTACTAAAAGATTCAATGAACAAGGCTCTGAGGACGCTGTAGGAGATGCACAGAGAGTATTAAATGATATTCTTAAAGATGGTACAGCATATGATACCTTTGAGCAGTACATCAAAGAATCTAAGCTAGGGGCAAAAGATTTATCTACATTAAAACATAAGAAAGAAATATCACCAGAAGTCAGGGCTTTATTAGGCGAATACACTGATACAAGAATAAACTTTGTGAAGTCTGCAACAAAAATGAGTCGGTTGGTTTTTAACGATGATTTCTTAAAACAAGTAAAAGTTGCAGGACTGGAAGAAGGAGGGTTTCTATTCACTGAAAACAATCGTCCATCTGATGAACATACTGTAAAAATAGCAGCGGATAGCAGTTCGCCAATGGCTCCATTAAACGGGCTTTATACATTTCCAGAAGTAAGGCAAGCTTTTACAGATGCATTAGACAAAGAGCAAATGGCTGACTGGTACAGGATGGTTGTACAGGCTAACGGATTCGTTAAATATGGTAAAACTGTATTATCTCCAACTACTGCTATGCGTAACTGGATGAGTGCATTTTTCTTCTCAATGGCTAATAGTCATTTTGATATGTCTCACATGAAGGAATCTATTGAATCATTTAGAACTTATTTTGATAGAGATGATGGGCGTATTGATTATCTACGGAAACTAAAAAAGCTAGGTGTTATTTATGACACACCTTATGCTGGTGAAATGATGGCGTTATTAGCTGATTCTAAGTTTGAGTCTGCGTTAATGGGTGCAGCTAAAACAAAAGGTGATAAAGCTAAATTAAAGATTAAAGACTGGATGGATATTGCTACTAAATTCTATCAATTCGGGGATGATTTCTGGAAGATTATAGGATTTGAAAATGAAAAACAGATTCTAATGAAATATAGAGATATGACCGAACCTGATGCTGAAATAGAGGCCGCGAAAAGGATTAGAGATACATACCCAACTTATTCAATGGTCGGAAGAGCTACCCAGAAATTAAGACGATTCCCTTTAGCTGGTACATTTGTTTCATTTCCAGCTGAGATTATCAGAACATCATTTAATATGCTTAAATATGCCAGAGAAGATATGGCGTATAGCAAGGAATTAGGGCGAAGAAGAATAGCAGGGCTAACACTGGTTTCAGGCTTTGCTTTTGCAGCACAGGGACTAATGAAAGCTTTGATAGGTATGGATGACGATGAGGAAGAGGCGTTACGCGATCTCGCACCTCCTTGGAGTAAAAACTCTAATATCCTTCCGTTTGGTCGAGATGAAAAAGGGGCTTTACGCTACATGGATTTGTCGTTTATCGACCCGTACAACTACTGGAAAAGGCCGTTAAATGCGCTTATGCGTGACGAGCCTATAGATGACATTGTGAAAGAAGTTGCCAGGGAATTAGTAACGCCTTTCTTTGGTAGAGATATTGCTTTTGGTGCTTTAAGTGATATATGGGCTAATAAAAAAGAGTCAGGTGGTCAGGTATTTAATCCGAACGATACCTCTTTTAATATAACAGCAGATATAACCAATCATCTAAGAAGAGCATTGCAACCAGGCGCGGTTAGTAATATTGAAAGGTTAATCGATGCTGCTACAGGGCATAAGTCAGGCTCAGGTAGAACTCAGAAGGTTAGTGATGAACTTGCTGCATTGGTAGGTTTTAGAGTTTCCACGCTTGATCCTAAAGTGGCGTTGTATTATCGGGCTTTTGAATTTCAAGATCAGATCAGAAGTGCATCGAAAATATTATCTAGTACAGCTAGAGACCCTAATAGGGTAAGTGACTCTGCACTTAAAACAGCTTATGAACAAGCGCGTAAAACAAGGGCAGAAGCTTTTAAAGATATGAATGAGCTGGTTAATGCTGCAAAAAAATCTGGATTATCAACAGGCAAAGTAAGACGAATTCTTAGTCTGAATAATATATCAAAGAAAAATATCAATTATATTATTAGAGGAAAAGAACCTATATGGCGGCCTTCAAGAAGATTCCTACAATCGTCTATTAAACGATCTGATGATTTCTTTGATAGACAAACTAAAGAGAGTTTTAGAAAACGTAGGGATTTTGTTTTATCAAACTAGCCCTTTATCTTTAAAAACAACATAGGAATCCAGAACAA
>DAOVVZ010000106.1:0-5844 GCA_030636915.1 Methylomarinum sp.
ACCTATTTGATCAAAGATAACATTCAGCTTATCTCTTTCTTGCCCTAGCTTTAACATGGTTTTAACAAAGTTATTACCAAATTCTGAATACACCCAGCTTGTCCTGATAACAATTGATTGAGGACTAATCTGTTCAATCGCTTGCTCGCCTTTTAATTTACTTAAACCATATACATTTTGCGGATCTGTTTTATCAGTTTCAACGTAAGGCTTAAAATTTTCCCCATTAAAAACATAATCAGTGCTGATATGTATTAAGGTTATATTTTTCTTCTTGGCTATTTCAGCTAATTGCTTAACGGCCTGATGATTTATTTGATCTGCTAATTCAATTTCTGTTTCAGCTTTATCCACAGCCGTATAAGCAGCGCAATTAATAATCACATCAAAGTCTTTATGTTTAAAGTATTCAGCTATTGATTGCGATTGACTTAAATCCAGCTCTTTACGAGTTGCATATTCAACTGTAAGACTGGGATATTGTGTGGTTAATTTAGCAAGTGATTGTCCTAACTGACCATTAGCGCCTGTGACTAATACGCGTTTACTCATAGTAATTTACGCCATATTTAAAGCATATTCCTAGATCTGTTAAATTAACTTGCTTTTGATCTTTTTCTGACAGCTTTAATTGCTCTATTGGCAACTGCCAATCAATA
Organism: Methylomarinum sp.; assembly: GCA_030636915.1. Classification (GTDB taxonomy): domain Bacteria; phylum Pseudomonadota; class Gammaproteobacteria; order Methylococcales; family Methylomonadaceae; genus QPIN01. The sequence goes on from DAOVVZ010000106.1 coordinate 660, forward strand.
TTTAACTCTGGAGAATTATAAGCTAAGCCTCTATCGCACTCTGGTGCATAATAATTATCCACTTTATATGAAAATATGGCGCTATCACTCAGTACAACAAAACCATGCGCAAAGCCTCTGGGGATAAATAGTTGATGCTTGTTTTGATCGTTCAAGATCGCAGTCACATATTGTCCATAGGTAGGGCTGCCTTGACGGATATCAACTGCAATATCAAGCACTTCACCTTCAATCACTCGTACTAATTTACTTTGCGCAAAGGGTGGTAATTGAAAATGTAAACCTCTTAATACACCTTTACTTGATTTAGATTCATTATCTTGAACAAAATCAACTTTATAACCTAAAGCATCTTCTAGCTTATCCTGCCGAAAGGTTTCTATAAAATATCCACGCTGATCACCATTAATCTTAGGCTCAATTAACATGATATCTGGAATATTTTGTTGAATAAATTTCATGGCTTTATTCCTTCTGCCACCCGTTTCAACAAATATTGACCATATTGATTTTTAACAAGTGGCTGTGCCAGTTCAATCAGTTGCTCTTTACTGATATAACCCATTTCATAGGCAATTTCTTCTAAACAAGCAATTTTAAGTCCTTGTCGTTTTTCTATGGTTTCAATATAGGCCGAAGCTTCCAACAGACTTTCATGCGTTCCTGTATCTAACCAGGCGTAACCTCGTCCCATCAGTTCAACTTTTAAACGTCCTTCTGCAAGAAACATTTGATTAACCGTGGTAATTTCCAGCTCACCTCGATGCGATGGCTTAGTGTCTTTTGCTTTTTGAATGACATCATTTGGATAAAAATAAAGCCCTGTTACCGCATAATTTGATTTAGGTTTTTGCGGTTTTTCTTCTATGCTAACCGCATTACCCTTATCATCAAATTCTGCCACGCCATAGCGCTCAGGATCTTGTACACGATAACCAAATACTGTGGATTTTGATTCATCTTTTGCATTTTTAACTGCTGAAGATAACATTCTTGCAAATCCATGCCCATAAAAAATATTATCGCCCAAAATCAAGCAAACATCATCATCTGCAATAAACTGTTCACCCAAAATAAATGCTTGCGCCAAACCATCAGGAGAAGGTTGTACGACATAATCAAATTTCATGCCTAACTCTGATCCATCACCCAATAAAGACTTAAAGCTTTCTTTGTCTTCTGGTGTGGTAATAATTAATATTTCTGTAATACCCGCTAACATCAATACTGATAATGGATAATAGATCATCGGTTTATCGTAGATAGGCAGTAACTGCTTTGATACCCCGCGTGTTAATGGATAAAGACGAGTGCCCGATCCACCAGCTAAAACTATACCTTTCATGCGTTTTCTCCTAAACGTTCTCTTCTATAACTGCCATCCTGTACATGCTGGCACCATAACTGGTTTTCCAAGTACCACTCGACTGTTTTTTTAATACCACTTTCAAAGGTTTCTAATGGTTCCCAACCTAATTCATGCTTTATTTTACTGGCGTCAATGGCATAACGCATATCATGACCAGGACGATCTTTCACATAGCTGATTAACTCGCCATAGTGCTGAATATCTTTTGGTATTTGTTTGTTTTTATCAATAGGGACTAATCGATCTAAAATGTCGCAGATTGTTTTAACTACATCAATATTTTGCTTTTCATTATTTCCACCAATATTGTATGTCTCGCCCACTTTACCTTCTGTCGCTACTTTTATTAATGCTCGGGCATGATCTTCTACATAAAGCCAATCTCTTATTTGATTGCCTTTACCATAAACTGGCAGCGACTTACCTTCGAGGGCATTAAGAATAATCAGTGGAATCAGTTTTTCTGGAAAATGATAAGGGCCGTAATTATTTGAACAATTGGTCACTACTGTTGGCAGACCAAAAGTCCGTTGCCATGCTCTAACTAAGTGGTCTGAACTAGCTTTACTTGCAGAATAAGGCGAACTAGGACTGTAAGAAGTCGTTTCCGTAAATAGAGGTAAACTTAACTTTTCTTTATCAGAGACTTCATCTGGGTGAGGTAAATCACCATAGACCTCATCTGTTGAAATGTGATGAAAACGGAATCCTTGTTTTTTATCAGCATCCAATTGAGTGTAATACGTTCTGGCTTGCTCCAGCAAAGTATAAGTCCCTACAATATTGGTCTGAATAAATTCACCGGGTCCATCAATAGAACGATCTACATGCGATTCTGCGGCAAGATGCATCACTATATCAGGTTGATGCTGGTTAAAAACACGCTTAATGGCTTGAGCATCACATATATCGACCTGTTCAAAAACATAGCGTGGATCTGTATCAACCGAGCCAAGGGATTCAAGATTACCAGCATAAGTGAGACTATCTACATTCACCACTGAATGATTTGATTCTGTCATCAACTCGCGAATAACTGCCGAACCGATAAAACCTGCACCGCCCGTAATTAATATTTTTTTTGCTTGCATAGCATCCCTTAGGTTAATCTTTCGTCAATTTTAGTTTGTAATAAATAGAAAAAGTAGGCCGTGATTAAGTTTTTATGTCACTTCATTAGCAGTTTCTTCACGTTTTTTAATAGTTTTAGCAATCAACTATACAAATAAGCTAATAAAAACACTTAAAATATAAAACGCACAGCAATAATCAATTTTCTTTTTGTCTTTTATGCGAACCAACAACATATGCCGCCTGATCTAATCGATACACTTTACACCTAATCAGTGCTACGTCCGACTCGGCTATGCAACAGGATATGAGTATTGCACAGGATTTATCTGAATAGACTCTTGATTATTTTCATTTTATATATTCACCGTCTAAATTTATTTTAAGTAAAAAGATGGTATTTTCAAGCCGTTAATTTTAAAACCGCAACAACCAAACCACCAACACCTAACAAAGTACCAAAACTCCAGCGCATTAACTGTTTAATCTCTTAGTGTATGTTCATTATTTTCTGATGCTGTTGTTCAAAGTGCTTATCGACTTGTACAAAATGCTTATCTACTTGTTCGAATCGTTTATCAACCTGTTCAAAACGTTTATTCATTTCAATATGCATTTGTTCAAAGCGTTTACAACTTGCTCAAAACGTTTTTCCATTTGCTTAAAGCCATTTATCATCAGTTCCCTTTGATGCTTTAACTCTTCTTCAACTCGAATGGTTCTTTCTCGCAAGTCTAGCTCGTAACGTACATTTGCATTTAGCACTTCTGGTGTTGCTGAAATAGCTTGCTTAATTTAGTTTTGGTGTTCTGTTCTATTCTATATCTTCTTTTACCAGTGCCATATACGTACCCTATTTAGGTCTAAACCCTTAGCTCTAGTCTATGGAGCTTTCTTTGTTGTTTGTATCTATACATCTGTAGTTATTATAGACCCTTCCAATCTATTTATATTTGAGTCTCTAAATTAACTAAAACCACCATTTTAATCTATAAATGTTCAACAGATACAATCTTTTTACCTAAGCAGATTGATACAATGGTACAAATACAATTTATTAAAATTCAGTGATTAGTTCTGATCCTTTTATCTCTAGCTTTAAAAAAATCAGCTTACTAGTCTGAGAAAACCATCTATCTTACGTTAAACAATGAAAATATCCCTTATCGTTGCCATGGCTTCTAACCAAGCTATTGGCTTAAATAACAAAATGCCCTGGCATTTGTCTGCCGACCTTAAAAAATTTAAACAAATCACCATGGGCTCGCCTATTTTAATGGGTAGAAAAACTTTTGAGTCTATTGGTAAGCCGTTACCTGGACGGACTACCATTATTATTAGTCGGAATGAATCTTATCAACAATCAGGTTGTCTGGTTTTTAATACTATAAATCAAGCTTTAGCGGCTTGCCATGAACATGATGAGATTTTCATTATTGGTGGTGCTACTTTTTATCAGGCTATGTTACCTAGGGCCGATGCGCTTTACTTAACCGAAATTAAGCAAGATTTTTCTGGTGACACTTTTTTTCCTGCTATTAATAAAGATGAGTGGACAGAAGTGGCTAGAGAGGATATTAATGATGACCCTACTGTTGATTTTAGCTATAGTTTTTTAACGCTAGAACGGCTTTAAAAACAACCTAACATTACTGTCACAACCTAGTAAAAAACTCTGTTGTTATCCTCTCAAATAAGCGTATATTTAAAGGTCATTAAATACTACTTTTATAGCCGTTTAATTTGAGGGGATTTGCATGATAATGAATAATAAAAGACGTCAATTCTTACAACACTCTGCTTTAGGTCTCGCATCTGCTGCCTTTCCCGGGCTGTTACTTGCTAAAACAGGTCAACTTAAAAGCCAGGCAACACGAGGCTTTAACCCTGATATAGAAATTTCAATGACTGCTCGTACCAGCTATGTTCCTATATTAAAAAATGGACCTAAGACGCAGGTTCAAAAATATGATGCTAAATTAATAAAAGGCCCTAAAAACACCTTACAACATTTAGCGGACAATTATCTGGGGCCAATACTTAATTATGAGCAAGGGCAAAAAGTCCGTATTTATTTTTATAATAAGCTAAACGAACCTTCAATTGTGCATTGGCATGGATTGCATGTACCTCAAAAAAGTGATGGTCACCCTATGTACACCATCCAACCTGGTGAACAATTTGTTTATGAATTTGAGGTCATGAATCGTGCCGGCACCAGTTTTTATCACTCGCATTCCCATAATTTAACGGCTGAACAAGTTTATCAAGGTTTAGCAGGCTTAATTACTGTGACAGATGAGCAAGAAAAAAAATTGGATTTACCTACCGGAGAATACGATCTTCCTTTAGTGATTCAGGATAGACATTTTAATAATCGCAACCAATTGCAATACGTGCATGGTATGCATGGCAAAATGCAAGGTTTTCTGGGTGATACTATTTTAGTTAATGGCAAGCCTAATACTGAATTCTCAGTTAAATCACGTGCTTATCGCTTTAGAGCGCTTAATGGCTCAAACTCTCGGATTTATAAACTGGCTTGGGATGATGGCACGCCGCTAACGGCTATTGGAACTGATGGCGGATTATTAGAGAAACCGGAAACTCGTCCTTATATTATACTGGCATCTGGTGAGCGTGTTGATTTATGGCTGGATTTTAGTGGTCGCGCTGTCGGCTCTAAGCTTGTTATGTATAGCTTACCCTATTCTGGGGCGATGCCACCGATGTATGACAAAATGC
>DAOVVZ010000416.1:0-2673 GCA_030636915.1 Methylomarinum sp.
TCAAGACGTATTAAATGCCATTGGCAATGGCAATATGACCATGTCGGCGGGTAACTTGAAAACTAGCGGACAACGACGTAATATCCGTATTTTGGGAGAAGTTAAAAACCCATCGGAATTAAATGATTTTGTTGTAGTTTTATAATTTTTCTTGACTGTGTAAAATTATCTCGGTATGCATAATTCTTAAGCGTTCCAATAATTAAACCTTGAAGATCATCTAAAGTATTGAATTTAATTTCTGTATCATCTTTTCTTTTTATGAACTTGATTTCATGAAAAAGATAGGCATCACTAAAGACAAAATCTTTTTCTCTATCTTTGGTATGCCAGATCGAACCAATCACATCATAAATACCAATAAGACCACCTTCATACGTACGCGGCCAGGTTTCGAAAACAAAATTTGTTTTATACCCAGCTCGCTGAAAAGCAGTATTTATAATTTCAATTGATAAGCCCTGATTAGGCAGTTCATTTCCAATATAGGGTGCTTCCTCTTTCGCTACAATACTTAACGCTGAAGTCAGCGGTGAAAAACAAAATAGAAATACAATAGATATTAAAGCTGCTGTTGAAAGTTTCATAATATTTGGATAGATTTAGCAAGTAATGAACCTGATTATAATATTTCGAATAAAGGTCTTTCGAGCATATTCTAATACCTTTTTATCTTGGGACGAATAGCACTTGAAAACAACTCCGATATTAGTTGTTTTTCTACTAGAGGGTTGATGTATGCTTGATCTTTTAGCTTGGTAAAAGATACTTGCTGATCAAGCCGGCCTGACTCATATAAGTATTCAGGTACATAACCACTTAATAAAATTTTCCATGACAACGGCAGATGTCCTGGATTGACTCTGGTATGCAACCAAATGACACTGGTACAGTTTGCTAATAGCGTATTATAAAAAGCAGGGGCTTTATACAAAGCATTAATACTATTAATATATTCCAGAAACAGGCGCTTGGCATTTTCTTTTGGTGCCTTGGGTCGGTAACGGTAAACCTGTTCTGGTGGGTCCTTGCGATAATGAGTTCGTAAACCAATCACATCCCGTTCGTCAGCCACAATATAGATCAATTCATATTGTCTAAAAAAACCTTTGACAGTTGAGTAGCCTTCCCCTGCTTCCTTACGAGCTTCGATAGATACAGCCAGATGGTTATGCTCACCAAAATCAAAACTCATAATGATATGTGCAATAGCGGGCCCCATCCAATACACCGCGAACAAATCAACACCTTCAAGTTTATTCAAATCAAAAGTCTTGTCATAATAATCCGCCTTGTAGTCAAATTCACTGTGGTAGCTGAAATTACGGATATTATGCACTGTCACCAAATCGCCCTCTACACTAGCATAAGCAAGTTTACTCACATCGGCTTGCCACAAACGATCATTGGCAGGTTGAATGTTAAGCCACCAGAGTAATACCATTAAAAAGATGACAGCATGAACCAATAACAGCTGTTTACGCCAAGAAGACACAAACAGCAAAGAAACCATTGCGATTAAGCCAATTAGTGCTACTGTAATTGAGATTATTAACTGTGCTGTACTGCTATTCGAATCACCGAAGTTAACAGCCAATGCAGCCCATGTCGTTGACCCCATCAACCATAAAAGAAGCAGCAATATTTTAAAAAATCGGCCCACCTTTTTTATCATAGATAATCCATGCTTAGTGCGTTAGATAATTATTTTCAAAGTCATTATCGATACTAAAACTCAACCTTATTTAGTTTTTATCAGTTGCTGAACTTTTTCATAAAATTTAGTCAGGTTGTAAGCCAACAGACGACGTCCGACTGAGTGCTTAACGCTACTACCAAATCCCGCAACCGCATCAGAAGAAGTTCTGAAAAGCCCTAACACCAACATACCTTGTTTAATGGGGATAAACAATCCCAAACCTTGCTCGCCATTATATGACTGTGTCACATAGTACTGGCGCAAAGCAACCGCAAATGCATCGCCTTCTTCAAGTAACATTCTGTGCATAAGGGCAAAAGTAGGACGGCCTTCCACTTGCAATTTCAAAGCAAAAAAACTTTCCTGCAGTTGTGATGGTTTATTAAGCGGGTAATTACTTAAGGTTTGGTAAAAAATAGGATAATACTGCTGTAAAATTGGACTAAGACCAGTGATCCTTTGAAAATATTCTCCTAGATTAAACTGTTTTCCCTGCTGACGTTGGTAAGGTGAAATTGCCTTCACACCTCCAGCAGCATAAGCCTGAAAACGACTAAGCAACACTTTATGCAATTGTTCTTCAACCGCCTTTTGCACTTCGTCAGCCTGGTTCTCTGTCGGTGTTATCGACTGAAATTGTTTAATTTCAGTCGCACTGAGATTCAAATTATTTCCAGCCTGCACTGAAAGAAAACTTTCTATTTCATTGCTTTCTTTCGTGGAAAACTTTAATTTTGACAAATCCTTTATCGTGGATGCAGATGTCAGTTTCTGATGCGTTAATATCGGCTCTGGCAGATCAATCCAGGTTCCTTTAATAAAATGCTGTTTCAGTGCTGCCGGTGTTGTTTCAACAACAAACGCCAACACAACAGCCAACTCATGACCTTCAGATTCTTTAACTTGAGTGACTACCAACTCACCTTGCAAAATCTGCTGCTTTTCTTGCTGAGAAAATGGTAACTGTTTTAAAA
>DAOVVZ010000065.1:0-6890 GCA_030636915.1 Methylomarinum sp.
GTGTCTTTGTACCTCTGTGTGGGCATTCTAGCAATATTACGCCACAGCCCAATGATTTAACAATTGTTGCAAATCATCTTTTTGCAAAATTTTATTATCTACTTTTAAATAAGCCACGCTTTCTTCAAAGTGTAGTTTAACTTCCTCTACCCCTGAAATATCAAGCAATTCAGCAACAAAATCAGCACCTTTTTCTTCAGTTATTTTATCCAATGAAATTAACATATTGGCTAAATATTTTGGTGGATTCATAAATAACGCAACGATAACCCAGGTACTGGTTGCAACGGCACAAAACAAAAACACCATCTCAGCACCAAACGCACCATACAACCAACCACCTGATACGCCACCAACAAAAGCCCCCATAAACTGAGAACTGGAATAAGCACCCATCGCCGTTCCTTTTAAATCACCAGGTGCTGTCTTAGATATTAATGAAGGTAAAGTGGCTTCTAATAAGTTAAAGCCACAGAAGAACAGCCATAAAAAGCCAATTAATCCGAGCAACTCACTGGAATACATGAATAAACCGACATTAGCTAACACCAAAGTAACAATCGCACCGATAAACACCTTTCTCATTTGGCGTTTTTTCTCTGCAATAATCACAAACGGTACAATGACCGCCATTGATGTGATTAATACAGGCAAATATATCATCCAGTGGTTTTCAGGGATCAAACCTGCATCTCTAATTAATAACGGTAACACCACGAAACTAGCGGTTAAACATAAATGCAGAATAAAAATCCCATAATCTAATCGTAATAAATCGGGGTTTTTCAGTACATTAGAAAACTGTGCGGGTACTAATTCAGCATCACAATGCACTATTGATTTTTTAGGGTTAGGCACTACAAATAAAATTACCAGTATAGCCAGTAAAGCTAAAATAGCCGTTAACCAGAAAATCCCGGCAATACCCACGTAACCGGCAAGTACTGGGCCCAATGTAATCGCCACACCAAAAGAAACACCGATACTGGCACCAATTGTAGCCATGGCTTTAGTGCGATGAACTTCTTGAGTCAAATCTGCTACTAAAGCCATAATTGCCGCAGCTATAGCACCGCCACCTTGAATCGCCCTACCAATTAACACACCATAAATACTGGTCGATACTGCCGCCACTATACTGCCCGCCGCAAATAAAATAAGACCTATAATAATTATTTTCTTTCTACCAAAGCGGTCAGACATCAAGCCAAAGGGAATTTGTAACAGTGCTTGCGTTAATCCATACACACTAATAGCTAAACCAATCAATAAGGGTGTTGCACCTTCCATTTGCTCTGCAAATAAAGACAATACCGGCAAAATCATGAATAAACCTAGCATTCGCAACGCATAAATACTGGCTAACGATAACGTTGCACGCTTTTCTAGCGCTGTCATTGGACTGGTAATGTCCTGCATCTGTGTCAAAACTAAACTCTCCTAAGAAATCTATAATATATAAACACCCAATACATTCCTTTGCTATTTAGGGATAAAAAGACGTATATTATCAGGTTCTTTAACGGTCAGGAATTCTATTAATGGACACAATCAGTATTCGTGGTGCCAGGACGCATAATCTTAAAAATATAGACCTCGATTTACCCAGAGATTCCTTAATAGTTATCACCGGACTTTCAGGCTCAGGAAAATCTTCTTTAGCCTTCGATACCATTTATGCAGAAGGGCAACGACGCTATGTAGAATCATTATCTGCTTATGCACGACAGTTTTTGTCAATGATGGAAAAGCCTGATGTTGATCATATCGAAGGCCTTTCTCCTGCTATTTCAATTGAACAAAAATCCACGTCCCACAATCCTCGTTCAACTGTTGGTACCATTACCGAAATTTACGATTATTTAAGATTGTTATATGCCCGTGCGGGTATTCCACAATGTCCAGAGCATCAGACATCATTAGAAGCGCAAACTGTTAGCCAAATGGTTGATCAAGTGCTGGCTCAACCCGAAGGTGAACGCTGGATGCTACTTGCACCTGTGGTTAATGGACGTAAAGGCGAACATATCCTGTTAATGGAAGACCTACGCGCACAAGGATTTATTCGCGCTAGAATTGATGGTGAAATTATTGATCTTGACGAGCCACCTACACTGGACTTAAAGAAGAAGCATACCATCGAGGTTATCGTTGATCGTTTTAAAATCCGCGATGACATCAGCTTACGTTTATCTGAATCATTTGAAACCGCCCTAAGACTAACCGATGGCATTGCTATTGCTGCAAGCATGGATGATGACAGAACCATCTTGTTATCTGAACGCTACGCTTGCCCTCAGTGTGGCTACAGTATTCCAGAACTTGAGCCGCGTATTTTCTCATTTAATAATCCCAAAGGTGCATGCCCAGGATGTGATGGCTTAGGAGTTAGACAACATTTTGATCCTGACTTAGTGGTTCATAATACTGAGATTAGTCTTTCTGGCGGTGCTATTAGAGGTTGGGACAGACGTAACGCCTATTATCATCAAATCATCTGTGCATTAGCTGATCACTATCATTTTGATACCGAAACCCCTTTTTCTGAGATACCTAAAGACATACAAAAAATCATTCTTTATGGCAGTGGTACTGAAAAAATAAAATTTCACTACTTGTCAGGTGCAGGAAAAAAACAATTAAAAACACATCCCTTTGAAGGCATTATTGTCAACATGGAGAGGCGCTATCATGAAACAGAATCCCAAATGGTTAGAGATGAACTTGCAAAATATCTCACAAAAAAAACCTGTGAACAATGTCATGGTGCGCGTTTAAATACGGCTGCAAGACATGTTTATATAGGCACTAAACCACTACAGGATTTAACTAGCTTACCAATAAAACAAGCCTTGGACTTTTTTAGTCAGCTACGCCTCCCCGGCCACCGTGGTGAAATTGCCGAAAAAATCAACAAAGAGATTCAAGAACGCCTGGAGTTTTTAGTCAATGTGGGGCTAGATTACTTAACACTCGATAGAAGTGCAGATACCTTATCTGGTGGTGAAGCACAACGCATCAGACTAGCAAGTCAAATAGGTGCGGGGTTAGTTGGCGTTTTATATGTGTTAGATGAGCCGTCTATCGGACTGCATCAACGTGACAATCAACGTCTGTTAAACACTTTATTCCGCCTACGTGACCTAGGTAATACCGTTATCGTGGTAGAGCATGATGAAGACGCTATTTTATCTGCCCAACATGTTGTCGACATAGGCCCTGGTGCGGGTATACATGGTGGCGAAATCGTAGCAATGGGCACACCAGAAGAAATTAAAAACAACCCTAACTCTTTAACAGGCCAGTATTTATCTGGCAAACAAGCGATTGAAATACCCAAGACTCTGACAGCGATTAACAAAAACAAACAAATTACCCTGCACAATGCCCAGGGCAACAATCTAAAGAATGTAACTGTATCTTTCCCTGTAGGTCTGTTAACTTGTGTAACGGGGGTATCAGGCTCAGGTAAATCCACTCTGGTTAACGACACGCTTTATCGTTATGCTGCGCGTTTAATCAATAAAGCCAGTTGTATTCCAGCCCCCTGTGATGACATTAGCGGTCTGGAACAAGTCGATAAAGTGGTTGATATAGACCAAAGCCCCATTGGTAGAACGCCGCGCTCTAATCCTGCAACCTACACCGGTATTTTCACCCCGGTGCGTGAATTATTTGCCGCCACCCACGAATCAAGGTCTCGAGGCTACACCCCCGGACGTTTTAGCTTTAATGTAAAAGGCGGACGCTGTGAAGCCTGTAAAGGTGATGGCGTTATCAAGGTGGAAATGCACTTCTTACCCGATATTTTTGTCCCTTGTGATGTCTGTAATGGCAAACGCTACAACAGAGAAACCCTGGAAATTCGTTATAAAGGCAAAACTATTAACGAAATTCTTAACATGACGGTTGAAGATGCCGCTGAATTTTTTAGCCCAGTACCAGTACTTGCAAAAAAATTACACACACTAATTGATGTCGGCTTGAGTTATATCACCTTAGGACAAAACGCCACCACCCTATCCGGTGGTGAAGCTCAACGCGTTAAATTGGCTAAAGAACTATCAAAGCGTGATACAGGAAAAACCTTATATATATTAGACGAACCAACCACAGGCCTGCATTTTCACGATACTAAACAACTACTCTCAGTACTACACACCTTACGAGACCATGGCAACACCATCATTATCATTGAGCATAATCTAGACGTAGTAAAAACTGCCGACTGGGTAATCGATATGGGGCCAGAAGGCGGAACAGGTGGAGGAACACTGGTTGCAGAGGGTACGCCAGAGGAGGTATCTAAAAATAAAGCTTCATATACAGGGCAGTACTTGCAGCGATTTTTTGAGTAATCTATAGAAAACCTGAATTGGGTTTGCGTCCTAGCTAAAATCGCGCAACTCTTTTCAGTTCTCGTCTAAATGCTCATCAATACACAAAGGTCTACACTTTTTTCAACCTCAGATCATTTACATCTTCATGCCATTAAGTCCGTTTTCTTTGAAAAAAACTCACTCTCATCTTAAAATACAATTAATTAGCGTCATTATTCAGCCCTCTTTTGTTAACAAAGCATCTATTTTTGTAACAAAAAAATATACCGGGAGATCTTACACATGAATTTTACATAACCATGGCATCTACAACCCTACGCTGGACCCTCTATGGCTTTGCTTTCGGCCTCTGCTTCCCATTAACTGCATTATCTATTGATATTACACTCAATAACATGCCATTTTCCTGGCTCAGCATTAAACAAGCACATGAGCATAACTTCCTGCATTGGATCATTGATTGTGCGCCTTTTATTCTAAGTTTTACTGGCTATATCATCGGTATGCAAAAACATCGACTGGAACAACATGCCAAAAACCTGGAAGCTCAAGTACTTGAGCGCACGACCCGTCTAGCCAATGCCTTAAATGAAGCCAAATCGGCAAACCAGGCCAAGTCAGAGTTTTTATCCCGAATGAGTCATGAGTTGCGCACGCCCTTAAACGCAATCATCGGTTTTGGACAGCTTATTGAATTGGATTCAGAAAATTTAACCAAAGAACATCAAGATAATATCCATGAAATCGTGGTTGCCGGTTATCATTTATTAAACCTGATTAACGACGTACTCGACCTAATAAAAATTGATGCAAATCAAATGGAAATAGTCATGGATGACATATCCATTGATGCACTGCTACACGAATCTATTCAACTCATTTCTACTCAGGCAAAAGCACATCAATTAGAGTTAGTAAACCATATCAGTAATACTGGCTACAGCGTAAAAGCTGACGCCACCCGCCTAAAACAAATACTCATCAACCTTCTCTCTAACGCCGTAAAATACAACCGTGAAGAAGGTAGCATCACCTTATGGTGTAACATCACCAATAAAAATCAACTTCGTATCTGCATTACAGATACGGGTGAAGGTATACCAGCAGATAAGATCAATCAATTATTTATTCCTTTCGAACGTTTAAATTCATCGAACAATGTTGACGGCACAGGGATTGGACTGACCATTTCAAAACATTTAATTGAACTCATGAATGGATCAATCGGCGTTGACAGTACTCCTGGCAAAGGCAGTACCTTCTGGGTAGAACTTACAATGTCTGATAATATAACGGCTTGTAAGACGGATGCGTAACCCAACATATCGCTAGTTTACTCGCGGTGAATGACGGAATGTGCTATCGCTTCACCATCCTATGGGCTATAAAAAGGTAAACTTCAGAATGGGAAGTACATCGTTACTTGTTTGGGAAATGCTATTTGGGGCCATTGGACTTGGCTTTTTTAGCTACGGGAAAAAACAAAGGGCAATCATTCCGTTATGTACTGGAATTGCCCTATTTATATTTCCTTATTTTATTTCAAACGTGTACATTGTTGTCATTGTCGGTGCTATTCTAGTGACCCTACCTTATTTTATTAGGATATAAGCACATCCTAACAGTTAAAACAGGTATACTTCACTCGGCCACGACTGAGGGTTTCTAGTGGCTTAATGAATTGTATCCGGTCAGGAAAATATACTTGCCAATGTTATAATTCAGCCACTTAGTTTGCCAATTACTAGAGTGTAAAAAAGACGCGCCATGAATCAACCAACTAAGATATGGAAAAAGTCTGATAACAAACAGACAATAGCCTCAAAAAAACAAGCTTCACTGACCATTATTAAAGGCAGCCCCCTAGGTGAAATTTTTATTTTGAATAGTGAAGAAGTGCTTGGTCGCTGCAATGGCTCCACCATCATTCTGACAGATATTAGCATTAGTCGTCGCCATCTTTTAATCCAAAAAAAAGACGGGCACTTTTTAGCTACCGATTTAAACAGTACTAACGGCACAGAAATTAATGATAAAAAAATCACCGATACCAGCCAATTAATGGATGGTGATAAAATTCGTATAGCCGACACTGTCTTAAAATTTTCTTTTCATGACTCTGAAGAAGCCCTCTACCACCAGCAAGTCAGAACATTAATCATTAAAGATGATTTAACAAAAATTTATAATAAGCGATATTTTTCAGAAACTATTGAAAAGGAATTTAGCTTTGCTAAACGTAACAAAAGTTCTCTGAGTTTAATTTTGTTTGATATTGATCATTTTAAATTATTTAATGATCAATACGGTCATCAGGCTGGTGATTTTGTGCTTACTGAAATAGCTGCACTAATTAATCCCTTAGCGCGTAATTATGATACTTTTGCCCGTTTTGGAGGTGAAGAGTTTGCTGTTTTACTGCGCGAAACAGAATTATCTGATGCCGTATTGTTGGCAAACCGGATGAGACAATTGGTTGCCAACAGTAAATTTAACTATAAAGATCAGGATCTTCAATCATCTATTAGTCTAGGCGTTGCCACTTATAAC
>DAOVVZ010000159.1:0-4837 GCA_030636915.1 Methylomarinum sp.
CATAGTAAACGAGATTATTACATCATTGCATTTGCTTTTGTTGCAGTGGCTTTATGTTTCTTGATTGATTCAGTAGCAAGTATTGAATTGCAGTATGCATTGGGCATCGCTGGCTGGATTTCATTAATTACTATACTGGTAGGAGAATGTAAGTATGTCAGGGCGCAAGTATTTGTCGCAGTAACATTTGCCACAATAGGGGAGAATTTTGCCTCTATTTATATGTCTGGATATACCTATCGTTTGGAAAATATCCCTTGGTTTGTTCCGCCAGGTCATGGTCTTGTTTATTTAACAGCTATTGTTTTGGGGCGTTGTGATTTGTTTTTAAGCTATGCCAGGAAAATTGCCGCTTTTGTTGTGTTGGTAGGTGGTACATGGGCTGTTTTAGCATTAATGGGAATTATTGGGAGAGAAGATGAAATTGGAGCTCTTTTATTTTGTATCTATTTGATGTTCTTATTCAAAGGGCGCTCGCCGATGGTGTATTTAGGTGCTTTCTTTATTACAACATGGGTAGAAATCATTGGAACATCACTAGGGACATGGAATTGGGCTGCGATTGACCCTGCTTCAACTTTAACGCAAGGAAATCCACCGAGTGGCGTGGCAGCATGGTATTGTTTAGTCGATGCGGTAGCTATGGGCTGCGCTGTTCCTGTGCTACATACAGTAGCAAAAGTGATGTGGTTTTTTGGATTTAAACAGCAAGCGGAAACGGTCAAAAATAAAATATAGAATGGATAGCCTTGGACTTGAGTTGTAAGACCAAGGCTAAAATAAAGTCTAATTAGGGTTTTGTCGCAGTAAAAATGCCATATTCAACCAAATTATCAGTAAATAAGCGGTGTTGAGCAATACCAACTTTAAAGTTAGCTGTTTGAGCTTTAGAGCGTAACCCTAGCCATTGAGTTAGTAATTGCACCGGTTTTAAACGCTTGGCTACTTTGTACATGTAATCAGCAGAAGGTAAGGTTTCAGCCGTAATATCTTTGTAAGCAATGTTGCTGAAATGATTTTGTTCTAATAATTGAGTAAACTCATCACGCGCACATAAGTTAGGAACTGCCCAGCCATTTAAGCAGGTCACAATATCCTGCCACTCATCATCGTTAAACTCTCTACGTTGAATAAAGCCATCACAAACCACAATACGGCCACCGGGACGCAGTAAACGAAAGGCTTCTTTTAAGAAATCACCTTTATTTAAGGCATGACAAACACTTTCTAAACCCCAAATCACATCAAAAGATTCATTTTCAAAAGGTGTGTTACAAAAATCCGAAACTTGGAAGTCTGTTTTATCAGCAACACCTTGGCGTTTAGCATGTTGAGCGGCATGTTCAGTTTGTTGCTTGCTAATGGTGATTGCTGTCATCTGATTACCATGCTGTTTGGCCATCCAGATAGAACTACCACCAATACCGCAGCCAGCATCTAGTACATGGTCTGTTGATGAAATGCCGGCAGTATCATAGAGTACCTGATTTTTATTAAGTAATGCTTGATGATGAGATTTAGTTTGTTCATCCCAATAGCCATAATGCAAAGCAAGATTTTCTTTGTTACACCAGGCAAATAAATAATCGTTGTAGCAATCATCATAATGCTTCTCCGCATCTGATTTTAATTCGTCTGCTGATAATTCTGTGTTCTCTCGTAAAGTGCTATCTCGGTAGTCCTTATTTGGCTCTAAATAATGCATTATTGGTTTTGCGATTGGCGGTTATGTTACATAAAAGAACATTGTATTATATTTTGTGAATATTAAGGTCGATACACTGGATTTTTAGTTTAGTGATAGAGTACTATCAGGTCTTTATTTAGGAAATACTTAAGAGGTTTATTTATGGAGCGTCGAGATTTTATAGGTTTAACTGTGGCAGGATTAGGAGCAAGTTTAGTGGCTCCTAAATTAGCAGTTGCCGGAAGTGATCAACAAAGTATGGCTGGTGGAGTTTTTTATACAAAAGAAAATCCAGGGCGATGGAGTAAGAAAGTTGCAGGCCATTTACCCAAAATAGAAATAGAGTGCAGCAATGGAAATGTAACGATACAAGTGCTAACAGCTCATGGAATGGACGGTTACCAGCATTATATTGTTAAGCATGTATTGTTGGATAAAAACTATAATGTTCTTGATGAGAAAATGTTTGATCCAATGAAAGATAAGGTGCCTATGTCTACTTTTGAATTAAATGATTATAAAGGCACCGTATATGCATTGAGTATGTGTAATAAACATGATGTTTGGTTGAATGAGGCAAAGGTCTAGTAAGTGGACAAGAGGCCGCTTATTTAATCAACCCAGCGGGATGGTAACAAGTATTTTCATTCAATCCCGGCCAAAAAAGTCTCGAGTGTAAATTTTTTATGTAACATCACTGATTTCATTTGATAGACGGTTAGCAATAGTATTGAAGTCTACATTTTTATAGGCTTTTTCTTTATCATGTGACGCTTTAAAATTGAGTTTTTTGTTTTTAAGGAAGTCCTTAATTTCAGTATCATCATTAGGCGATTGTTTGGCATTTAACAAGTCGACTTAGTCCTTTATAATATCAAAAGCAATCACTTCGTTGTGTTGCGCAAGAAGCATTGTATTGGAAAGACCTACATATCCTGTTCCAGCTATGGTTATTTTCATGGTATTTCCTGTCCTTAAGGTGACCATATTTATTTACTATAGTAGCGTGCATTTTTTAATGCTTGAAAGATAAAAGGTTTCATTTTTAAAGCTAAATCACTACCATCAGTTGGGTTGTCATTAGTATCTGTTGCTAAATTTTGATGCTGGGTGGTTGATTTAAAAGGGATGACTAATTTACCATAATCATTAATTAAACCGATATCGGTCCAGCTAGCAACAGTAATGCTTCGGTTTTTTTGTGGAGTTGATAGATCAATACCTAAGCTATGATCTTTTACAGGGTTATTCACGCCAAGTCGGCTTAAAATAGTAGTACTGACATCCATATGACTAGTGCGCTCTGTTATAGTTTTTTTGCTGCTATTTGGCACCCAAAGGATCATTGGTACTCGGACTTGCCAATCAGTGAATGCAGAATTATGGCCCCAACGACCTCTCTCCATAAACTCTTCTCCATGATCTCCGGTAATCATAATCAATGTATTATTAATATCGCCTGACTTTTGTAAATGATCAATAATACGGTGTAATTGAATATCAACCCCATGAGCAGAGTTATCGTAACGTGCTTTCATGCTTTTGATTTGAGGAGCAAGTTCTTTTCGAGATAACCCGGCATAATCAAGGTTTTTAAGATAGTTGTTGCTTACAATGGCATTATCAGGAAATGAATAGCGAGCATGGGTTGCTTCATAAAATAAAAAGCCGTAAAAAGGCTTTGAATGATCTCTGTTTTTTATGTCATTAATTAGATTTGTCGTGTTAGCTTGGTCACGCTTCCAAGGTTCTCCGGTATTATTTTCGATTAATTTGTCTGCAGGTATCTGGCTGAAAATAGTTTTATTGAATTCAGGGTAAGTAAATTTTGCACTGGTATAGATAAAGTACTGGTAGTTGTATTGCTTAAGTACATCAAATAATACTGGCCCCTGCTGTTTACGTAGAAACATATCCCAATAATTACCTGGAATGCCATAAAACAAGGAGAACAAGCCTTGGCGAGTACCATTGCCACCCGAAAAGTGAGAGGTGAAATTCCATGACTGTTGTGCAAAAGTAGTCATATTGGGCATTACTTTAGATGTTAATAAATCCCAGCGCATAGACTCTGAAATCAGCATGATGATATTAAAAGGTTTATCAACTTTTGATAACTTTATTGGGTTTTTTGGGTAGTTCAATAGTCCTTTTGTTTCTTTAAATTTAACCGTTGATGCTTCGGACGTTTTCACTCCTGCCCAAGTTAAAAATGTGTTCATTTTCATCTGTTGGTATAAAGGGATAGCATCACCACGGTCCATAACGGGCCCATATAGTTTTGCTCTGCTAAAGCCATAGATCCCACGGTCAACTAAGGTAATAAGAAAGAAAAATAGAACCACTTTATAAAAGGGAATATAAAGACAGGGCCTTTTAAATGATAAAAATAAACTGACAAAATGGACAGTAAAAAGGACAGATAGATAGCCTAAAATGAGTGTAGGACTGGTTTGGTCAGCACCTAAAGAATCAATGCCACCAGGTGTAGTTAGTAAATTCCATACAAAACCATTAATATGGAATGCATATAAATCATATAAGTGGCTGTCAGCGAAGACAAATAAATGCCCTAAAATAGAAATAATAACAGTGAGAACAATAGCAGTAATAAACCATCTGCGTAGTAGGAAATAACAAGCTAAGGCAGGAGATTGATACATCATTCCATAAGTAAATAATATGGATAAAGAATGGACCTGATCTCGTAAAGTATCGTTTGGAATACCTTGTAAAAAATGCGCACATAAATACACACTAAATAACCAAGTTCCAAAAAAATAGATTGTTAAGTTATTATGGGTCTTCAATTAATCACCTTAAAAAATGAATGTATAAGAGAGGCTTTGTTATTAATGAAATTTGAATGGGGAGTGTAATGAATTTGAATTTAATGATGTCAGAGTCTTGGTTTGCCTTTTAGTTCCACAGGCAAGTGAATAAATGGCGGCTATAAGAAGCCCATTTTAAATGAGTTCGTAAATATACAATTTCAGTCTGCAGATATTTTATATCATTGAAGATGTTATCATAAGTATTATTGATAGTATTTAAGTTAAGAGCAATGAAGTTAGTCTGTAAATCATCTCATATAAAGCCTGATCTATTATTTTTGTTCCATGCTTTTATTCATTTAATGCTCTTGCAATC
>DAOVVZ010000059.1:0-7111 GCA_030636915.1 Methylomarinum sp.
GATCTTGTTGAAATTCAAGCCACATCCGATAATGAACCTCGATTTTTATTGATTGGCTGTATTGGTAACAAACACTGGTCAGTTGTTATAACTTATCGTGAAAGCAATATCAGAATAATTTCTGTTCGGCGATCACGAAAGTCGGAGGTAAAATTATATGAAAGCTGAAGTTTTTGATAAAAAATTTGATGATGATAATGAAGATATTATTAGTGATCTAGATTTATCTACTTTAAAGCGTCCAAATCAAAAACAAAAAAGGGTCAATGTAGATTTTCCTGTTTGGATAATTGACTCCCTAGACAAAGAAGCAAATCGAATAGGTGTCACACGACAGTCTATAATAAAACTTTGGTTAGCTGAGCGACTCGAAGAGCAAGTGTTAACAAGACGATCCACCTGACCTTGAACCTCTCCCGTTTTAGTGGGCACTAAAAAAATCGGGGTCATATATGGTCCACCCCGTATTGCAAGAAAAATTAATTCGTAACATAAAGAAATATTGCTCCCATATATCCGGCCTTTGGGTGAGGCTTTTTAAAACCTCTGGCCCCGATGGAATTAGCGCATTCCCTCCTTATCAGGCAAATCAAGGGGTTTTGCATTGCCATATTCTATTTGTTAGGCTGAGTCTATGGCTAGACCGATAAGAATTGAATATGCAGGTGCTCTCTATCACGTTACTTCTCTGGGAGATCGGCGTGAGGATATTTTTGTTGATGATGACGACCGTTTGATTTGGTTGGCTGTTTTTTCTGAGGTTTGTTCTCGATTTAATTGGTGATGCCATGCATGGTGTCTGATGGATAATCATTATCATATTGTTATTGAGAGGATAGAAGGTAATTTGGCACAGGGCATGCGCCACCTCAATGCTGTACTCAGAAATCAAATTGAAGGCATGGACGGTCTGCCATGTTTATCAGGGGCGATATAAGGTTGTTTTGGTTCAGAAAGATGCCTATTTGTTTGAATTGGCGCGCTATGTTGTTCTTAATCCGATACGAGCTCAGATGATCAACGATATGTTAGGTTGGCAATGGAGCAGGTACCCTGCGATGATAGGAAAAACGGACCCTCCTGAATGGTTGGAAACGAATTGGGTATTAAATTATTTTGGTGTGTCACGTAACGATGCCATTAGTAGCTATATCAATTTTGTACGTGAGGGTATTGGTTTGCCTTCTGTATGGGGTGGTTTGAAGCAGCAATTGTATCTTGGTGATGAAAAGTTTGTAGAGAAGCAACAAGCGAGAATTGATCTCAATGAGAAGGATACTGATCTTAAGGAAGCTCCACGAATTCAGCGTCGAGCGATTGCTAAGGTGCTCAACTGGTATGAATCGCATGCGAGTTCTCGTGATCAAGCTATTGTGCAGGCTTATGCCTGTGGTGATTATTCAATGAAAGATATTGCTGTGTGGTATTCATTATTCAACAGTGAGTCGAATTGTGAAAAAAGCAGAGGTGTTTGATTGCAAGCCCCTTGTTTCCTTTATAAATTTACGACTCAATGAAGAGAAATCCATCGTTTTTATAAAAAAGTGTTTACTGAATAACATGATAGGCACTGGCAGATTGAGTAATACCAATCCCAATAAGTTAGCCTGTTATTCCTTCTCCTGCTGGAGAAGACTAGGACGAGGAGGTTAAAATAAATACTTATTGTGATTGGTATAATATCATTGTGCAATAAAGCAGGTATGCAATATTGAGCACTTTCAAGTTCGTGGTGAAGGCGCTAAAAGAACCATCTTTTTGCTGCCATTTGTGGTTTCGTTTAATTACAAAAAACTGAGTTTTGCAGAGGTTGTTAATAATTGTTATAGCTTACAGCGGAATTTGTTTAAAGATGTCATTGCAACTTTTATCGGAACGTTTATGCCAAATATGATTCATTTGAATCCAGAATTTCAATCTGTCGCCAATGCGTAACTTTTAAATTCTATGAATTACCCAAGAATCATCCATCACGGAGCCGTTAATGGCGTAACCGGCTCATGTCATGAATTGCAAATTGATAACGATAACTCAGTCCTTGTTGATTGTGGATTATTCCAGGGGGCAGAAACATCAGGTAAAGGTTCTGGCTTTGATCAGTTAGAAATTGAATTCCCTGTTCAAACTATCAAAGCATTATTAGTCACCCATTGCCATATTGATCATGTCGGTCGTATTCCCTATTTAATGGCAGCGGGGTTTGATGGACTTGTTTATTGTTCTGAGCCAACAGCTGCATTGTTACCGTTGGTACTTGAAGATGCGGTTAAAATCGGCTTTACCAAAAACAAACAGTTAATCAATAAATTCTTAAAACTCTTAGTTAGTCGAATTGTTGCTGTGCCTTATGGACAATGGCATAAAATCACCTTATCTAAGAATGCTTCTAATCAGCTGAAGGTTAAATTTAAACCAGCTGGGCATATACTGGGTTCGGCTTATATAGAGTGCGAAACAAATCATCAGCGAATTACCTTTTCCGGTGATTTAGGCGGTCCTTATACCCCTTTATTACCTAATCCCAAATCGCCATATAAAACAGATATATTGGTTTTAGAAAGTACCTATGGTGATAAAAACCATATCAATCGAAAACAAAGAAAAACCCAATTAAAAAACCGGATTATCCAATGTTTACAAAACAAAGGCGTGATATTAATTCCGGCTTTTAGCATAGGTAGAACACAAGAGTTGCTTTATGAATTGGAAGATATTATCCATCAATTCAAGAGCAATAAAATTTATCAGCATTTAGTGTGGGATGATCTGGAGATTATTGTAGATTCACCTTTAGCCAGCAAATTTACAGAAGCTTATAAAATACTTAAACCTTTTTGGGATGCAGAAGCAAAAGCTAAAGTAATAAATAATCGACATCCTTTATCTTTTGAGCAATTAACCACCATAAATGATCATCAAGAACACATGGCAACGGTTGCGTATCTACAGAAAACCGCAAGACCTTGTGTTGTTTTAGCCGCAAGCGGTATGTGTGCGGGTGGACGTATTGTTAATTATTTAAAAGCACTGATAGAAGATAAACGAACTGATATTTTATTTGTAGGTTATCAAGCCGAAGGCACAGCGGGTAGAGAGATACAGCAGTTTGCAGAAAAACAGGGCTATGTAGAAATTGATGGGCAGCGTTATAGTATTAATGCTGGCGTATACACCTTAAGTGGGTATTCCGCGCATGCCGATCAGGCATCATTAATCCGTTTTGTTAAAAGGATGCGGGTTAAGCCCAAAGAAATTAGGCTGGTGCATGGCGATGAGCAAGCAAAGGCAGAATTGCGACATAGCTTGCAAAAAATGTATCCAGAGATGAAGATTTGGGTTCCATAAGGCATTTTTCATATTAATTGCGTAGCACTAGCTCTTTTCTAATGGCTCTGATACCCTCGGCAGCTTTTAAATAGATGAAAAAACAGTATGTTCCTGGCAAAGAAGTCCAGGCATTGGGTTCTCGTATTGATGGTACAGCAAAATCCTATTCAGACCTGGATCTGGCAATTATGACGGAGCAACCATTAACCTTGTTGCAAAGTGCAATGTTGACAGAAGCATTTGAATAATCGGATTTGCCATTTAAGGTCGATATAATAGACTGGACAACAGCCAGTAAGCGATTTAGAAAATTGATTGAACCATCGCTGGTTAGTATTAAATGATAGTATTCGCTTAAAACAAACAGAAATAGACGTAATTAAAAAAGTAATTAAACAGTTTGATAAACAGGCTAATATTTATCTCTATGGTTCAAGAGTTGACGACAATTTAAAAGGTGGAGATATAGATCTTCTGGTTTTCTCAAACAAGCTGTCTTTTATGGACAAACTTAAAATAAAAGCTGACCTCCATTACAAATTAGGCGAGCAAAAAATTGATTTGTTAGTAACAGACGATGCAACAAAACCTTTTGTTCAGCTGGTGCTGGAAAGTGCGACATTACTATGACTGAAAAGAAACAACTATTGCTAAAAGAATAATTATAATTGCTGGATAAGTCTGTAGGGTGCTGATGTATTTATACCAGCGTTGCTTGGAGATTAAAGAAAAGACTAGTTATAGCGAGCAAGATTTAGAGCGCTTTGAATCTTTAACTGGACGTTTTGAACGATTAGCTGATTTATTGGTGCAAAAAATATTTCGTTTAATTGATAGTCTAGACTTAGAAGACCAGGGCACTATACGGGATAGAATCAATCGAGCAGAAAAAAAAGGCCTGATAGAAAGTGCCGAGCAGTTCATATTGGTCAGAGAGTTACGTAATACTATCGCTCATGATTATGATCCCGTTGCAACAGAACAAATTTTCTTAAATGTACTAGCGTTTTGCCCTGTCTTGTTTGATGCTGTGGATAGAGTTAAGAGATATGCATTGAGTTATTAGAATGATAATTTGATAGTATGATGATTAGTCGCTTGATTTACTATAGTACGGAAGGTAAAAATTAGTCTCTAAAGAGTGTCAATTAACTCTACTTTGATTTTATAGCCATAATAGCTTAATTAATATAAGGAAACACAATCTATGGCGCTTGAACAAGAAGACATTGAGCAAATACAGGATTTGATCAGAAAATCGATAGCAGCAACACCCGAAGTAACTAATGCCAATGTACGTTATGAACTGGATTTGCGCGAAAGAACAATCCGGGTAGAAGAAGAGTTAAAGCATCAGCGCGAACTGATGCTAACAGGCTTTGCACAAATGGAAAAGCGTTTTGAGCAAGTAGATAAGCGCTTTGAGCAAGTTGATAAACGCTTTGAACAAACGCATATTGACTTGAATAAACGCTTTGAGCAAGTTGACAAGCGTTTAGAGCAAATTGACAAGCAACTTGAAAAGCAAGGCCAAGCTATCATGGATATACACCAGGAAATCAAACAACAAATGCGCTGGACTTTTGGTGTATTAATTGGCGTAGGTGGGATTGTTATTGGAATATTGAAAATAGCAGCCTGACTTTGATATTGGCTTAACAAAAATAGACCAAGCAAGTTGAATCTATTGCCCGATAATCCTCTCTTCCTTGTGGTAGTTGTCCAGCATGAACCTAAGATGAATTATTCTTATATCTAAATCTTCAATAGCCTGTGCTCTGTACCGTAATGAAGTCTAGGATTCAGGATAAACGAATACGAAAACTTTTAAGTACACAATATAACAACAGTAAATGCTACGGATAGGATTAAGCATTATATATTGATTATCAGCGCGAAAACATAGGGAAAGATAGTTAACACTACTTTCAAAAAAAATATGGTAGCAATTATTTTGGCTGGAGGACTGGAGATGTGCATTTGTGAAATAATATCAGCCAAATTAAAACCTCAAAGTCATAGCGAGTCAAGAGACTAATCATGCTAGATGATCAGATCCGCGAAGTTTTACAACCTTACACCTTTATTACACTCGCCATCTTATTCGGCTCAATGGCAAATGACAGTGAGCAATTTGACAGTGATCTGGATTTGGCTGTTCAGGGTGAGCGACCTTTAACACAGGATGAAAAAATGCAATTGATTGAGGTTTTAGCGCAAAAATTTATGCGGCCTATTGATCTGATTGATTTAAAAGGCGTAGGTGAGCCATTACTTGGACAAATTATAGCTAAAGGTCGACGAATACTGGGTAGTGATACAATGTATGGAAAATTGTTAGCTCGGCACTTATATGCAGAAGCAGACTTTATGCCTTATCAGCGTAGGATTTTAAAAGAACGGAGGGATAAATGGATAGGGAGTTAATGGAACAAAAACTGGAATCATTACGTCGTGCTTTGCAACGAGTGAATGATAAGTGTCCTGAAAGTGCGGAAATCCTTGCCAAAGATTTTGATGTTCAGGATATCGTCGCCCTAAACTTAACACGGGCGGTGCAGTTAAGTGTCGATATTGGTAGTCATTTGGTTGCCTGCACTGATGCCCCACCACCGGCAACAATGGGGCAGGTTTTTGAAGTATTAACGGAATCTGGAATTATAGATACTGAATTGGCTGATAGGATGAAAAAAGCCGTAGGTTTTCGCAATTTGGCGATACATAATTATGAGGATATTAATTGGGCGATTGTTTATGCGATAGCGACTCAGCGCTTGGATGACTTTAAGTTATTTGCAAAAGCAGTCGAACGGTACAAGAAATATTCTGTTTAAAAAAGTGTGGAGCAGTTCGTATTAATCAAAGAATTAGGCAATACTATTGCACATGATTATGATTATGCCTCTGAGGCAACAGAACAAATTTTTATGAATGTATTTAGACTTTTGTCCAATATTGCTTGATGCGGTCGCTAGAGTTAAGCGTTATGTATTGGTTTATCAAGATGATAATTAAATAACGATCATAAAACACAGATAGGGCGAGCTTCAGTCCGCAACATAAGGCAACTAACAGCCTCGTTATCTTAATTTAGATCAATTTGCATACTGTAATAAGCCAACATAAGGAACATAATGGATGATTAAAAGCAGAGTTCAAAAAATTGTTAATAAAATCAGCCAAGAGTTCCATCAAAGTTTTGGTAATGACGCTGTATTAATTTGGTTTGGCTCGTGGGTAAAAAGGCATCTCCTTACATACATCTTTTCTAGTGTTAAGAATCAATAGCTTACGATAAATAGCTAAAATTGATAAAGTGAGTAAAATCAAGGGTTACAATGAATTGTATAAAAATAATACAACCATGTAACTCATTGATTTATCATTATTCTAATACTTGTGTGTAAGGAAATGGGTAAAAGGGAATACATATTTACAGTCGGATATTGATTTGGCCATTAAATATAACCAGCAGGTTGATAGAAAAAAATAGCAAAATTTAAGGATTATCTCGATAGTTTTCCAACATTGTATAAAATTGACCTAGTTGAAATGGATTCGGCGGGCGAATTGCTTAAATCTGAAATTGATCAATAAGGAAAAATTTTATGAGCCAACGACTTAAACTAAATTATTTTAAGACAGCGGTTGATAACCTAAAAGTGGTTATGCAAGAAGATAAAACGGATATCGTGCGTGATTCAGCAATAAAAAGATATGAGATTTGTTATGAACTGGCTTGGAAAAGCATTCAAGAATCATTAAAAAGTGAAGGTTTAGAAGC
>DAOVVZ010000143.1:0-5047 GCA_030636915.1 Methylomarinum sp.
CCAAAAATAGCGAGCCCTGACATGAGATGATCGGATAGTGGAATGGCCGCACCCGATTTAGGGTCAGGTATTTGCTCAAATATTTGCCGCATACTTTTAAGCAACCCAGGAAGACTAAGAGACTGACGAAAACCTCGTTGTGACATTTTACTTCACCTCAAACTTTAAGTTTGGAGTATGTTATATTTAAAATATCTGCTAAAGTTTACGAAAACTTTATTTTTAAACCTCCTGTGAGCCTGATTTATCACCATTTTTTATTTGGTTGGAAATTGCTGCGAAACTTTAGTTAATAATACTTAAACAATATAAAATCATGGTATTAATAGTTCCATAAGTTCTGGCACTTAAACATACTTAACTATTAGCTTTTGGAATATCTTTTATACTGCCAATATTTTCGGAACAATTAATAATGACTATTTATCCTAGACAAGAGAATTTTTTAGTTAAACAAAAAATGGTTAATCTTACATCTATATATTTCTTTAAACTTACAATTTCTTGATAAAAAACAGTGCCTACATTCCTGCATCCTACTGTTTTAATCATCCTTCTGATACTTGCAAGTTACAGTGACATTAAAAATAAAACAATCCCTAACTATCTAACATATACTGGTCTCTGCATAGGGTTAATTTTTAACCCGTCTTCATCCGGCTTCACACCTCTACAATCTTCACTCATAGGCATGATTATCGGCTTTCTATCCCTACTCCCTTTATATATTCTGGGTGGAATGGCTGCCGGAGATTTAAAACTAATGGCAATGTGCGGTTCATTTATTGGCTTCCCTTCAACATTGATTGCTGTTTTGTTAAGCTTAATTTTTGGTGGATTTTATGCTCTTATCACGATTTTTTATTACAGGACTTTTAAGCCTGACACACTAGCGCCTAAATTCATACCTTTTGCCCCATCCATTTGTTGTGCTATCATTATTACATTAGCTGACCCTATTTTTATTTTTCCACTTAAGGCGCTTATTGCCATATGAACATTGACAGTCAACCCACCATCAATACAACACTATTACGGCATCCTTTTGTTCCCCGCCCCAGAAGTATTGAGGAGACAGGGCTTAGTCATGACTTTATCGCCAACCTAATCTGTAAACACCTACATGTAAATGGTACACATGATTTACAACAACTCTCAGAACAACTGGCTTTATCAGGTAATATTTTAGAAACCATTTTAGACTCTTTACGTAAAGAAGACCATGTAGAAATTAAAGCGGCATCAAATGTAAGTACAGGAATTCGCTTCACCTTAACTGACAAAGGCACAAGCTTATCGCTAAAATTACTGATAAAAAATGGTTATGTTGGTATTGCGCCCGTCCCATTAGAACAATATAAGAAGGTAGTAAGCGCACAATCTGTTTCAAACTGCCATATTACCAAAGAAGATGTCCATAAAGCCTTTAATGATACAACTATAAACCAAGCGTTACTGGATCAACTAGGGCCAGCAATGCATTCAGGTCGTGCCATTATGATTTATGGCTTACCCGGAACAGGAAAAACATACATCTGTAAACGTCTTACCCGGTTGCTTGGAGACTCAGTTTTTATTCCATCCGCAATAACTGTGGGCGAAAGTATTGTACAACTCTTCGACCCGGTTATTCACCACCCTATTGATGAAAATGATGACAAAGCCAGCGTGCATTTACATGTTGGATATGATCCTCGTTTTATTAAATGTTACCGCCCCGTTGCAATAAGTGGTGGGGAATTAACTCTGGATATGCTCGAAATTGATCACGACAGAACAACCCGACAATCACAGGCTCCATTACAATTAAAAGCCAACAACGGCATGTATATTATTGACGACTTGGGACGTCAACGAGTTCCTGTTATTGACTTATTCAACCGCTGGATTGTTCCGTTAGAGGAAAGACATGATTATTTGACATTAGATACGGGCAAAAGATTTCAAGTCCCATTTGATGTAATTTTAATATTTTCTGCTAATATTAACCCTATTGACTTGGCAGATGATGCCTTTTTAAGAAGACTGGGGTATAAAATAAAATTTGCCCCCATTAATAAAGCTGACTATGAAGAAATATGGGACCTCTATTGCAAAGACTTAAACATAAATTGTCCTAAAACTATACTTGAACACGTATTTTCTTTGTATAATGAGCAAAAAAAACCTTTATTACCCTGTCATCCTAGGGATTTATTAGGATTGATTAGCGACCAATGTCAATATGCTGGAGACACTGGCAATGCAACACTCGAACGTTTGAAGCTTGCCTGGGATTCCTATTTTATAAACTTAGATAACGAAAGGGTCGATTAAATGAATAGTCGCTTTATAACAATGCTTATCATTGCTATAGTTCTAGCAGGTGGGGCAGCCTGGATTGCTAACCGCTGGGTGGAATCTCAGTCAACTGTTGCAACAAAACCACAGGCGAATACTGTAGCTGTCGTAGTAGCTGCAACTAACATACCATTTGGTAGCAGAATAGAAGCTACACATATAAAATTAATTGAATGGCCTAAAAACAGTGTGCCCGATGAAGCTTTTGTTGAGTTACAGCCTGTTGTTGGAAAAGTAACACAAAGAACATTTATCACCAACGAAATCTTGTTAAAGCCACAAATAAAAGAACACTTAGGCGGTAGTACTCTATCCGCGCTAATCACTGAAGGCATGCGAGCCATGAGTGTGAGGGTTGATGATGTTGTTGGAGTCGCAGGATTTATTTTACCTGGAAACAAAGTAGATATCATACATGTAAAAGGTAAAGCCAAAATTACTTCCACCCTATTACGAAACATAAAGGTTTTGGCTATTGATCAAACCGCATCAACAGACCAAGACAAACCAGCAATTGTTAGAGCACTTACACTGGAAGTTTCTCCGAAACATTCTGAAATATTGGTTAAAGCGATGAAAACCGGGTTCTTGCAATTTACCCTAAGAAACCCTCTGGATGATGAAGAGTTAATTCAAGAAAAAGAAGAAATAAAGCCTAAAAAAGTAGTCAGAAGAAAAATCAGACGACCAGCACCTGACCCATTCATAGGCGTTCTTCCCTGGAATAGTAAATCGGAAAAAAAATGCAAAGCTAAAATTTGCTAATTCAAGAAATGATTACATATTACAACGTACTACAAGTTATAATCCCTGATAAAGGGTGTTCAATCACATAAAATTAAAGTGCAAGGGACAATAAACCATGCTTAATAATAAACTAAATCAATTAGCTCTCCCCTTTTTTCTACTTGGTTTTTGCCTACAAGTAAATGCGGGAGTCACCAGTTCGCAAGTCAAACATATTACTTATCAGGTTCCTTTAAATAAATCCCTGCTGATTAATCTTGATAAAAAAGTAGGTAAGATTTCCAAAGGAAACCCCTCAATTGCTGATATTCTCTTGTTTCCTCCTAATCAAATATTCCTACGAGGAAAATCCTTAGGGACAACGAATGCCATTATATGGGACAAGAATAATCGCGTATCTATGGTCTTGGATGTTGAAATAACACATAATCTGGAATCTTTAAAACAAAAACTCTACGAATTGCTACCTAATGAACGCATACAAGTCCGTACTGCGCAAAACAACATCATTATTAGCGGAGAAGTATCCAATCTGGTAAAAATGGATGCAGCAATGAAACTGGCACAAGGCTATGCCATTAGGAAAAAGCAAGGTGGAGGTGGACAGCAACAACAAGGTAAGACAAATAGTACTGGCGTAATTAACATGATGCATGTCGGAGGCGGTCAACAGGTTATGCTGGAGGTTAAAGTCGCTGAAATCGAACGTAAATTATCTAGAGAGTTGAATATAGAAGCAGGCGCTCAAAGTACATTGTTTGAAGATGGCTCCTTTATATGGAATGCTGCTACGGCTGCCGGTGGCATTTTTAGCGGAGCTTATGTCGCAGGTAATACCCTATTTAGTTGGTCTTTAGACTTTTCTAAGAAAACAGGGCTAGCCACCATCCTTGCAGAACCTAATTTAACAACACTGAGTGGGAAAAAAGCATCGTTCCTTTCTGGCGGTGAATTTCCTTATTCATCAGACTGTGATCTTGGTAACTGTGAAGTAGATTTTAAAAAATTTGGTGTTGGAGTTGAATTTATTCCTGTTGTCCTAGATTCTAACAGAATCAATTTGACTACAACCGTATCCGTCAGTTCTTTATCTAATGAAGCTAACGATGTCGTCACTACTTTTAATGATGAGACTAGCGAAGCTATCGAAGATACTGATACACCCTTAGCTCTTTCTGACACACCAAGCTTAAAACTGCGCGAAGCACAAACAACCATTGAACTGGCAGATGGACAAACCATGTCTATCGCTGGATTATTAACTAAAGATTCAGAGATTTTTCAAGAACATACACCTGGTTTTGCTGACTTACCATTAATTGGCACTCTATTTAGAGACAGGAAATCTCGGGATGACAAAAAAGAGTTGCTCATTCTGGTTACTCCTCATCTGGCAAGACCCGTTTCTCCAGATCAAATTCGATTACCCACGGATTCATATGTGGAACCGGATGACTATGACTTTTATGTACTTGGAAGAATGGAATCACGAAAAATTAACCCACCAAACCCTGACAGCGGTGGCATTAACGGACAATTTGGACATCAAATTAATGACGGGAGTTTATAATGAATACTATAAAAAAATTGAACTTATTGGCCTTTTCAACACTTATATTAACAGCCTGTGGTGATGCAAATTATAAACCAAGTAATGTTGATGCTAATTTCGGCAAATCTGTTAAACACATGGTTCAAGCGCAAATTTTAAATCCAGACGCCGCTCAAAACCCACCAACAGAACCACCTAAACACATGGATGGTTATGCTGGTGTAAATACGCTAGATGCCTTAAGAGAAGGTTTTTCTACTGTTGAACAACTGGATTCTATTGAAATTTCTATTGGTGACAGTAGTGGTGGTAGTAGTAGTAGCAACTAAACCATGTTATTTAACCTCGCTGTTTTTAAAGAAAAACTTTTGTAATTACTCAGCGAGTCTGGGGCTGAGGGTATAGTCA
>DAOVVZ010000084.1:0-6141 GCA_030636915.1 Methylomarinum sp.
ACCACAGCGCTGGTTTTCTTTGTTTTTGCATGGATAACTAAACGTGAAAAGATGCACCTGGCTCCAGTGCAAGAAGCGTATAAACCTTTTTTACGGGCACTGGTTCCGTTGTTGCCTTATGGCTTAATAGTCGTATTGATTTTATTGAGTTATTTTTTTCTATTGGATGTCACCATGGATGAATTTTCTGCTCCAGTGATATTGCCAGTGATTATTCTTGGATTAATTGTTTACGAAAAATTCTTTGTTAAGATGGTTCAAATCGCAGCTTCAGAACAACAGGGACATAAATTTGAATACAGCATAAGAATGGCTTCATCTGAGTCCAGTGTGCACATAGGGGCCTTATTATTATTGATGGGGCTTTCCTTTGCACTTGGTGGTGTCATTGAGCGTTCGGGTGTGCTGGAAAATATTCCGGAATCCTTTGCCTCAACCTGGATGACGCTGGGTTTTTTGGTCATGGTGATGGTTGGTATTGGTATGATTATGGACCCTTTTGGTGCGGTTGTTCTGGTGTCAGGTACGGTGGCACAAATAGCCTATAATAATGGCATAAACCCGGTACACTTCTGGATGATTGCTTTGGTCTCTTTTGAACTGGGTTATCTTACTCCGCCTGTTGCTCTTAATCACTTGTTGACTCGGCAAGTGGTTGGCTATCAGGAAACGGCTAAAGCCAGACTAGAAGGTAATAGTTTCTGGTATCGACACGAAAAAATTCTGTTGCCGTTGGCAACGATGGGTACAACTTTATTACTGGTGACTATCGTTCCTGTTTTAGTCGATTAGGAATGCGCATGGCATAAATTCGGTAACTTAGACGTCAGGCTAAAGTTCCGCCCCTTGTGATAGTTGCCAAGCTTATTTTGTATATGTTAATGTATTAATACTTGGTAATATACGAGGGTTGCTGATACGGCTTAGATAATGAAATTTATTGATTGGATTGGTCGTCGCTGTATAGGGTTATTCTTCTATATAATTGACTTAACATATTTTCTGCTACGAGCACTCTCTGTGTGGCAGCCTCACCGCAATATTTTTAATCGGGCGGTGTATTCAGTTTTTCTGGACCAACTCATTTTGAATGGTATTAATGCCATTGCCATTATTTCATTTCTGGCCATAGTAGTTGGTATTAGCATAGCCTCACAACTGGTCTTTATTATTGTGTCTATCACTGGTGCCAAGGATCTTGTAGAAATTCTTGCCAGACTGGTGCTGAGTGAGATGGGGCCGTTGATCACTGGCGTTGTCATGGTTGGAAGATCGTGTTCGGGTATTGTTGTCGATCTGGGTAACACCAAAATGGCAGGTGAAATTGAGCCCTTACAATACCTGGGTATTAATGTGGATGATTATTTTGTATTGCCCAGAATAATTTGCATGGTCATTAGTCAAGTCACACTGGCGCTTTATTTTTCGGCTATTATGTTGATGTTCGGAATGTTTTTTAGTGTGCTTATCTATGATATATCAGCGCAGGAGTCATTATCGGAATTGTTAAACCTGGTGACCATCGATAGCCTTTTCAGATTTATGATAAAAAATCTGCTGTTTGGCCTGATAGTCGGAACGATTGCTTGTTTTCATGGGCTTTCAGTGCAAAATTCACCGATTCAGGTATCCGAACAGATGCATAAGGCTGTGGTCAGGAGTATTGTATTTTTATTTTTAGTTGATAGTTATTTTATAATTTTTACACTATGAACAATACTGTCGTCACAGCCGAAGATGCGATCCCCTCTGCAGCAGAGAGCCATTTGAGCTTTCCTTCTTTGACTTGTCAGCTACAGCAATCTGAGCTCACCTGTCTGGTGGGGCCAAACCGTGCTCAATTAAGAGCCTATTTATTAATGTTGGCCGGTATTTCAAAACCAGAGCAAGGTAAAGTAGAGATTTTTGGACAACAGCTTTGTGAACTTGATCAACTGGAATGGCGAAAGTTTCGTTCTCAGATAGGTTATATGTCCGGGGCCTCTCCTTTATTATCGGCGCAGCACGCACTGATGAATGTGATGTTGCCGGTACTTTATCATTTGAATTTGCCGTTTAGTGAAACGGCTGTTAAAGCGAGAACGTTGCTAACAGCATTAGATTGTCATTTTGAGCCGACAAGCTACCCGGCAATGCTGAATAGTTTTCAGCGAGCGCAACTTGCTTTGGCACGTGCCTTGATTCTTGAGCCATTATTACTCATTATGGATGTGCCGTTTAATGATCTGGGGGCCAATGAAAGACATAAAATGGCTATGTTATTGGGTAAATATAAACAGGATAGAACCATATGTATGATAGGAGGGTTGCAATATCCTCGTTTTCTGGAGAAACATGCGAATCAGATTGTTTTTATTTCAGAACATAAAATATTGAGTTTCAATGGCTGGCAGGCATTTGTTGAAAGTGAAGATAGTGAAGTTAAAGCGTTATTGAGCGTTTTTTAGAGATTTAAGTCGAGTGATGATATGAGTACAGGTCCTGAAGGCAGTTCCGGGCATTATATACACCATAATACATATAATCATCGTGAGCGGATGGTGGGCCTTTTTGTATTTTCTGGTTTTGTATTGTTTTTGTTTTTTATTCTGATCAGCGTAAAAAACCAGCATTTATTTGAAAAGCGGGTGAATTTTTATATTGAAGTTAACAGTAGCGAAGGTATCAGCCCTGGAAGTATTGTTAAAGCGTTGGGGGCAGAGGTTGGGATGGTATCAAATCTGAGTCTTGCTCAAGATCATAAAATTCGAGTGACTATTGAAGTTTATGAGCAACATCGAAAATTTATTAGAACGGGGGCAACAGCGCTAGTGAACCGATTGACCAATATCGGTAATGCGCTGATTGAAATAGAGTCTGAATCAATTGATGCGCCCATGTTAGTGGCTGGCTCTACAATCCCGGTAGAAGAAACCCCCTCATTAAATGATTTGTTGCTGGATATTGCCAGTCTTATTCAATCAGCAAATAACAAAAGCTTGTTAGCTAAAGTTGAAGAATTTTTGCCAAAGCTGGAGCAAACCTTAGGCAATGTACATGAAATCATTGCACAAATTGCTACAGGGCACGGAGTTTTGGGCGCGGCGGTATTTGATCAGGGTGTAGAAAAAGAGTTAAAGGTGGTTGTAAAGTCTGGTGCTGAAATATTGTCTGAAGCAGAAGGTATTATCAGTATTGCTAAACAAAGGCTGGTACAGCTTGAACCTATATTACGAGATGCAAAGTATATGACTCATGAAGCACGAGATGCATCTAAAAGTCTTCCTGAGATGGTGAAAGAGTTGCAGCAGATTATTGCACAGGCAAACACAGCATTAACGTTGATAAATGGCGAGTTACAAAATATACCCGGTGTGGCTTTGGATGCAAAGCGAACATTGTCTAAGACGGGGCGATTATTAGACAGTGTCCAAAACACATGGCCATTGTCTAAAAATAATTCAACACCAACAGCTAAGCAATTGATAGCACCACATTCCAGTTATGAATAGGTTCTATTTAGTTTTGTTTTGTCTCGCTCTTAGTAGTTGTGGGGGAAGCTCTGTAAGCAAACCGACCCTGTTATGGAATGCAGAAAACTATACAGATGACGCCATGCAAGCCTATATGGATAAAGATTGGGCTAGAGCGCGGCAGTTATTTAATCATGCCTTATCTCTTTACCAAGGCATAGATGATCGACTAGGTGCTCTAACTAGCCATATAAACCTGGTCGAAGTGGCCTTGGCTGTACATGACAGTCAATCCGCTCATAGACATTTAAGTCTGGCAGACGATATTGTAAAAATAGATGCGTTGAAAAGCTATCAGCCACGACTTACCTTGCTTTATGCGCTAGTGGCAATGCAACAAAAACAAATGACTGAGGCAGAGAGGCTTTTGCAGACATTATTGCCAGAGTTTGAAGGGGTTGAGCTTGTTACTATTCCCGATGCTATTCAGATAGCTGTCATTGCCTGTCGAACTGAGATCGCTTTTGTTCAAAAGCTGGATGAATCGCTTTGGACGCTACACTATGCTAATGCCCTAAAAATATTGGCTAATAAAAATACCGATCGAGAGGCGCGTTTGCTACGCTTCCAGGCTAAATTATTGTTGCAGCAAGGTGATTATGAGGAATCTGAAGTCTATTTGCAGCAAGCCTTGTCGATTTATAAAAAGAATCTGTCTCTTTCAAGTCTTGCAATGACTCTTTTAGAGATAGGGCAGCTCTATGAGGTGCAAAGTCGTTGGCAAGTTGCTTGGGGGTATTTAAACAGGTCGGCTGCTGTTTTTCATTTTATTGCAAATGTTGAAAAGGTGAGTCTGGTGACAGAGAAACTCACTAAAATGAAAGCAGAGATTGCAAAATTAGAGGGTAAGCAGGTTTTATTAAACTCTGGAGAATAGTTTAGGGTCAAAGTAGACTATGATGCTGAAATGTTGCTAGTAATTGCGATGTAGTCTCCCCCCAGCTTTGTGTTACGATTTAATCAAATAAATTTCCTACCACAAATAATGAAATCCCTTTATCCACAAATAGAACCTTTTCATCGTTTTTTTCTTCAAACAGATGGTTCACATTCCGTTTATGTAGAGCAATCGGGTAATCCTCAAGGTATCCCTGTTATTTTCCTTCATGGGGGTCCTTGTTCCGGGACTAAGCCTGATCATCGTCGTTTTTTTAATCCGCAAAAATATCATATTATTCTGATGGATCAGCGAGGTTGTGGGCAATCACTGCCTTTTGGTGAAATAGAAAATAATACCACGCAAGATTTAATTGATGATATGGAACGTATTCGTCAGCAATTAAATATTAAGCAGTGGTTGTTGTTTGGTGGCTCTTGGGGGAGTGCATTAACTTTATTGTACGCTCAGCAACATAAGGTGGCTGTTTTAGGTATGGTGATTCGCGGTGTATTTTTGGCTAGGCAGATGGATTTAGATTGGTTTGCTAAAGACGGTGCAGGGCGAATATATCCAGAAACATGGCAACAATTGCAAGCAAGTGTGTACGTGTCAGAAAAAGCAGAGTTAGTTAAAGATTTGTATGATGCTGTTTTTGGTGATGATGAATTGACTAAAAGGCGTGCTGCTAAGGCCTGGATAAACTGGGGAGGGCAAGTTGCTTTAATGCAGGATTATCAAGCACCGAATAAGCCCACGCATGTGACAGAAAAAATGGTACAGCAGGTGCAAATGGAAATGCATTATGCTCAGAATAAGTATTTTATTGCTGAGAATCAGATTTTAGATCATAGTAAAGATTTGCAAGATATACCTACTGTTATTGTTCACGGGCGGTGTGACTTGGTTTGCCCTATTGAAGCGGGGTTAAGTTTATCTAAAGCCTTACCGAATGCAGAATTTATCGTATTACCTAATGCAGGGCATATTGCCAGCGGCGAAGAGATGATCGATGCTTTAGTGGATGCAGCCGATAACATGCTGGAGCTGATACAATAGAACAAGATTGTTCAGGTTGGGTATATACTCCGCGCAGTTAAGTTTTCGGTTTTCTATTGGCTGATTTTTGCTGATAGCTGCGTTGCTGAAATAGTTGCGTAGCTTGCTATGCGCCTATTTCCGTGCCTTGTTCTCAACAAAAATCAACTCAGGATAAAAGCCGAAAACTTAACTGCGCGGAGTATCAATGAAGCAAAAAAAACGATTAGTCATTGCAATGACGGGTGCAACGGGTGCTATTTATGGTGTCAGGATGTTGCAAGTATTACAAAAGCAGGATGAATGGGAGTCACATCTGGTGATTTCATCGTCTGGCTTGGTTAATTTAAAGTATGAAATGGAGATGGAGCGTTCTGCGTTGTATGAATTGGCAGATGTTGTTCATGGTGTTAATGATATTGCCGCTAGTATAGCCAGTGGTTCATTTAAAACTGAGGGTGTTATTATTGCGCCTTGTTCGATGAAGACATTGGCGGCAGTTGCTCATGGTTTTGGTGATAATTTAATCACACGATCAGCGGATGTGGCATTAAAAGAACGTCGTAAAGTGGTCATTATGCCGCGTGAAACGCCATTAAATCTAGCGCATATTCGTAATATGGCCAGTGTGACTGAAATGGGCGGGATTATTTTTCCGCCTATGCCTGCTTTTTATAGCAAATCTAATTCTATTGCTGCAATGGTAGATGAAGG
>DAOVVZ010000253.1:0-3883 GCA_030636915.1 Methylomarinum sp.
AGCCGTAGGTAATTCAGGTAAATCAGCTTTAACTTGTTCGCGTAAAGCATCTGTAATCTCAACCGGTAATAAGTCAGGGTCAGGGAAGTAGCGGTAATCATTGGCTTCTTCTTTGCTACGCATGGAGCGGGTTTCATTTTTATCTGAGTCATACAAGCGTGTTTCTTGTACCACTGTACCGCCGGACTCAATCAGATCAATTTGTCTTTCCACTTCAATATTGATAGCTTTTTCGACAAATTTGAATGAGTTGATGTTTTTTAACTCGGCGCGTGTGCCATATTCTGCTTGGCCTTTAGGGCGTACAGAGACATTGGCGTCACAACGGAACGATCCTTCTTGCATGTTGCCATCACATACTTCTAAATAACGTACCAATTCGTGAATTTTACGCATGTAGGCAACGGCTTCTTTGGCTGAACGCATATCAGGCTCGGAAACAATTTCTAGTAATGGTGTTCCTGCACGGTTTAAATCAATACCTGTGAGGCCATGAAAATCTTCATGTAATGATTTTCCGGCATCTTCTTCCAGATGAGCACGAGTCACACCAACACGTTTAGTTTCACCATCTACTTCAATATCTAGGTGACCAAGTCCGACAATGGGATGATCCATTTGGCTGATTTGGTAACCTTTAGGTAAATCAGGGTAAAAGTAGTTTTTTCTGGCAAATACCGAATATGGTGCAATTTCCGCTTCAATGGCCATGCCAAATTTAACGGCCATGCGTACCACTTCCTGGTTTAACACAGGAAGTACACCTGGAAGCCCTAAGTCGACTGCACAGGCTTGTGTATTTGGCTCTGCACCATAGGCTGTGGATGCTGCAGAAAATATTTTAGATTTTGTTGCCAGCTGGGCGTGAATTTCCAGACCGATGACTGTTTCCCATTCCATCATATTCTCCTTACTCGAAACCTTTCGGTGTTTGTTGATGCCAGTTAGTGACTTGTTGATATTGATGGGCAATATTCAATAAGCGGTCTTCTGTAAAATAATTGCCTATCACTTGTAAGCCAACGGGTTTGTTGTCAACGAAACCAGCAGGAATAGACATTGCTGGTAAACCCGCAAGGTTAATGGCAATGGTGTAAATATCAGCAAGATACATTTCAATAGGGTCACCGGTCTTTTCACCCTGGGTAAATGCGGTTGAAGGTGAAACAGGTCCCATGAGTACGTCAACCTCAGATAATGCCTTGTTAAAATCGTCGGAAATTAAACGGCGAACTTTCTGTGCCTTAATATAATAAGCATCATAATAGCCAGCTGATAAAGCATAAGTGCCCATTAAAATGCGGCGCTTAACTTCAGCACCGAAGGCTTCGCCACGTGAGCGAGTGTATAAGTCGTCAAGGTTTGCTGGATTGTCGCAACGATAACCAAAACGTACACCATCAAAGCGCGATAAATTTGCCGAGCATTCTGCCGATGCAATCACGTAGTAGGCAGGTATTGCCAGTTTCATGTTGGGTAGGGAGACTTCTTTTATTTCTGCCCCCATTTTACGATATTCATTCACCGCTGTTTCAATGGTGGCAGAAATATCGCTGTTTAAGTCTTCACTGAAGAATTCTTTAGGTAAGCCTATTTTTAGGCCTTCAAGACTGTTATTTAGTCCCGCAGAATAATTAGGCACAGCACGATCTACACTGGTGGAATCTTTTTTATCAAAGCCTGCCATGGTTTGTAATAAAATCGCGGCATCTTCTGCTGATCTAGCCATAGGCCCACCTTGGTCTAGGCTGGATGCAAAAGCAATCATGCCATAACGTGAGACGCGGCCATAAGTTGGTTTTAAGCCGGTGATACCACATAAAGAGGCTGGTTGACGGATTGAACCACCTGTATCTGTACCTGTTACCGCCGGCGATAAACGTGCTGCAACCGCAGCTGCTGAACCACCGGATGATCCTCCGGGAACGGTGGTGGTATCCCAAGGGTTTTGTACCGAACCATAAAAACTGGTTTCATTGGATGAACCCATGGCAAATTCATCCATATTTAACTTGCCCAGCATCACTGCGCCAGCTGAATTGAAATTTTCAATTACTGAAGCATTATAAGGTGCGGTAAAGTTATCTAGCATTTTTGAGCCGCAGGTTGTTTTAATGCCCTGGGTACAAAAAATATCTTTTTGAGCAATAGGTATGCCTGTTAAAAGCCCTGGATTGCCAGTGGATAATTGGCTGTCTGCTACTTTGGCTTGTGCCAGCGCATGTTCTTCAGATACAGTAATAAAGCTGTTGAGTGCTTGGAATTTATTAATGCGATCCAGGTAGCTCTGAGTTAGTTCTACGCTAGAGTATTCTCCTGAACGTAGGTCTTTTGCCAGTTCAGTAATCGTTTTATTATGCATAGTCTTTCCGTTAGTCGATAACTTTAGGGACTAGATAAAGTCCTGCTTCTGTTTGTGGGGCAAGAGACTGAAATCTTTCACGTTGATTGGTTTCTGTTGCTTCGTCACTGCGTAACCTTTGCATCTGATCCATTGGGTGTGCCATGGGCTGAACAGTATCTGTATCTGTTTCACCCATTTGGGTCATTAAATCCAGCATGTTAGAGAGGTCATTGGCATAAGCACCAATATCATTTTCATCTATTCCCAGTCTTGCCAAGTGGGCAATTTTTATTACTTCATCAGCCGTTAACGACATTTTTTTAACTCCGAGTATTGCTAATCGATAGCGTAACGCAATATTTTTATTTTTAAGTATTGGTGGGTCGCTCAATCGCTAACCCATTCACAATATGATACTTTATATCTTGCTCAAATACCTGTTTGATTGTTAAAGTAGCAAGATTTTATATCGTTAAGGATACTGCTAAAGATGTTCAAAAGAATTCGCGGACTTTTTTCTAATGATTTATCTATCGATTTAGGTACGGCTAATACTCTCATCTATATACCCGGTCAGGGGATTGTATTGAATGAGCCATCTGTAGTAGCTATTAAGGAAGACAGAATTAGAGGGGCTAAAACTATAGCTGCAGTGGGCGCTGACGCAAAAATGATGTTAGGGCGTACGCCTGGTAACATTACCGCAATTAGACCATTAAAAGATGGGGTAATAGCAGATTTTGCAGTGACAGAACGAATGCTTCGTTACTTTATTGAGAAAGTACATGAATCAAAATTATTACGCCCTAGTCCACGTATTTTAATTTGTGTGCCTTGTGGTTCTACTCAAGTTGAACGCCGAGCGATTCGCGAATCTGCGGCAATGGCGGGTGCCCGAGAAGTTTATCTGATTGAAGAGCCTATGTCGGCGGCTGTAGGCGCCGGGCTGCCAGTAGATGAAGCGCAAGGTTCTATGGTGCTAGATATTGGTGGCGGAACCTCTGAAGTTGCTGTTATCTCATTAAACGGTATTGTTTATTCAGCCTCGGTAAGAATTGGCGGAGATCGTTTTGATGAGGCAATTATTAATTATGTGCGTAGGAATTACGGCACCTTAATTGGTGAAGCGACCGCTGAGAGAATCAAACAAGAGATTGGTACGGCTTACCCTGGAAGCGAGGTTAAAGAAATTCAAATTACCGGGCGCAATTTGGCAGAAGGTGTACCCCGTAGCTTTTCTTTAAATAGTAATGAGATTTTAGAAGCATTACAAGAGCCTTTGGCGGGTATTGTGGGTTCAGTAAAAGTGGCATTAGAGCAAACGCCTCCTGAATTGGGTTCTGATGTCGCAAATAGAGGGATTGTGCTAACGGGGGGCGGTGCTTTATTAAAGGATATAGATCGTTTAATTGCAGAAGAAACGGGATTACCTGTTTACATTGCTGATGACCCGCTGACTTGTGTTGCTAGAGGTGGCGGCATGGTTTTGGAAATGCTGGATGAAAAAGGTTTGTCTGCCTTTTCTCTGGAATAAAATGG
>DAOVVZ010000021.1:0-9003 GCA_030636915.1 Methylomarinum sp.
TATGAATCTGACCCAGGTGCTAACAATGTTTCTAGCTTACGCCAATATTGCATTGCTTGAGCAAAGCTGCCTATTTCAGCTTTTGCCATACCAGCTAGCCACAAACCTGTTTCATTATTTGGCTGTTTTTCTAAGGCTTTAAATATCAACTCTGTAGCTTTACCGGCTAATTTACCTTGATTTGCCATCGCCAAGGCATCGGCATAATGCAACATCACTTCGGGGTTTTCACCTAACAATGCATAGGCTTTATCAAATGCATCAACTGCTAAAGGGTATTTTTTCAGATATTTATAAGAGCGCCCAAGCATCACCCAGCCTTCGGCATTATTAGGTTCTTTTTCTAAGCGTGCCGCCAATCCAGCGACCATCGCATTAACATTTATCGGTGGTTTTGCTGCTCTTTGAGCCTGTTGCAGCTGTTCTTTGCGCAGCGCATCAGGCTCACCAATTAATGAATAAATTAGCAGGGAACACAAAGGTAAAAGAATTAATACCACTGGCACAGCCCAGCGACCTTGTGATGAATTATTGACTGTATTTTGTTCTATATCTAAATCATCACCCAGTGTTAATTCTAACTCTGCATATTGCTCATCATACTGCGCATGAGTTAATGCCCTCGATTCTAACTGTCGCTTTAAATCGTTTGCTCTGTCTTGGGCAATTTTAATATTACGCTGATCAGAATCTGCTGCCTCGATCGCTCTCTTTTTCCATAAAGGTGGAATGATAATGGCAAAAGCAATCACAAGTAGAACAAACACTATAAGCCAATAAAGAATATTCACGATTGATCTCCATTTCTTAATAATTCACTGACTTTGGCTTTTTTAGCTTGGTCTGCATCCGTTACCGCAGGCTTTACTAGCACTTTATTTTTTCTTACAAATAAAATCAACATCAGCAACCCAATCAATAAAAAGACGACGGGGCCTAACCATAACAAGCCTGTTTTCAATTTAAACTGAGGGTTGTATAAAACAAAGTCGCCATAACGTTGAATCATAAATTCAACAATTTCATCTTGAGACTTGCCTTGTTGCAACATTTCATAGACTTGTCGGCGTAAATCTTTGGCTAAATCAGCATTAGAATCCGCAATAGTTTGGTTTTGACAGACTAAACAACGCAACTCTTCAATTAAGACTTTATAACTTTGCTCTTGCTGGGGATTGTTGAATTTTCTGTATTCTACAGCTGCAAAACAGTTAAATGACACAATAAGTCGTCGGCAAAAACTGTTAACACGGTTCATCCTGTTTCCGCGAATTTCTCAATAAAAGGTAAAAAGATCTCTTGTACGTCTTGCACCGATACAGCCCCTGTATGTTTATAACGAATAATCCCTTTTTTATCGATCACAAAGGTTTCCGGTACGCCATACACACCATAATCAATACCTGTACGTCCTTCTTGATCCATAATGCTGACGTTATATGGATTGCCTAGCTGTGCTAACCATTGTTTGGCGGCACTGGCTTCATCCTTATAGTTCAACCCGACTATGGTCACCACATTCTGTTGCGCCAATCGATTAAACACCGGATGTTCAGATCGACAAGACCCGCACCATGATGCCCAGACATTTAATAACCAGACCTTACCTAACATGTCCTTCTTACTAAGTGTATTCTCGGCATCAGTCAAAATAGGCAATGAAAAATCAGGTGCTGGTTTATCAATTAATGGTGAAGGAATATCCCTAGGGTTTAGATTTAAACCCATTGCCAAAAACACGGCCATTACAACAAATAGTAATAACGGAATAACAAATTTAAGCACTGACTTGTCCTCCTTTACGATAGCGTTTATCACTGGCAGCAATTAATCCCCCCAAACCCATGAATAAAGCACCTAACCAAATCCAACGAATAAATGATTTGTAATAAACCCTTAAACTCCATGCGCCTTGATCATCTAAAGGCTCACCAATGGCTACAAACAAATCTCTAAACAAACCCGCATCAATCGCCGCCTCTGTCATTGGCATTTTCTGTACCCGATATTCTCTTTTTTGAGGTTCTAACTTGGCAATTTCCTCATCTTGATAGGTCACGGTTAACGAACCCTGCTTAGCAATATAGTTAGGTCCCTCTGTGACAGCTACACCATGAAACTCAAACACATAACCCGACATATCTAACTTATCGCCAGGTTGCATACGCACATCTTTTTCTATGCTGTAAATAGAGGTAAAGGTAATACCTATCACAAACACTGCAATACCCAAATGAGCCACTGTCATTCCGTAGAAACCCGCTGGAATAGTGCCTAAGCGTTGCCAGCTAAAGCCCTGTTTTCCTAGACGGTCTTTAAATGACAAGCCCACTGTTACCGTAGTCCATAATGCTAATGTCGTCCCTAATCCCGCTGCCCAAGAATAAAAAGGCATAACAAGAGGAATTAAAAAACCTGCACTTAAACAAAAAAACACCAATCCTTTTAATCGCCAACTTAATGCTTTTATATCATCACGCTTC
The DNA here is from genome assembly GCA_030636915.1 of Methylomarinum sp. GTDB lineage: Bacteria > Pseudomonadota > Gammaproteobacteria > Methylococcales > Methylomonadaceae > QPIN01. The sequence goes on from DAOVVZ010000021.1 coordinate 2,484, forward strand.
CAGCGGATTAACATGCCTAAGCCCACTGCAAAAGCTAATGGCGCCATTAATGGAATAAATACCGCATTAAAGTATGGAGGGCCTACAGAGATTTTTCCCATGCCTAAAGCATCAATCACCAATGGATAAAGTGTACCTAATAAAATACTCGCGGCTGTGACCACTAATAGGACATTATTCAATAATAAAACAGCTTCACGCGAAACCAGTTCAAATGTCACACTGCTTCTTACTTTTGGCGCTCTAATGGCATAAAGCAATAACGAACCGCCTACAACCACCGCTAAAAAGATAAGAATAAATAAACCACGGGTTGGGTCACTAGCAAAAGCATGTACCGAAGTTAATACCCCTGAACGCACTAAAAATGTGCCTAATAAGCTTAAAGAAAATGCAAATATTGCCAACAATACCGTCCAGGTTTTAAATACCCCGCGTTTTTCACTGGCCGCTAAGGAGTGAATCAGCGCAGTACCGACTAACCAAGGCATAAAGGAAGCATTTTCAACCGGATCCCAAAACCACCAGCCGCCCCAACCCAGTTCATAATAAGCCCACCAACTACCTAGAGCAATACCAATGGTTAAAAACATCCAAGCCAAATTAGTCCAAGGTCTTGACCAACGCGCCCATGCAGAATCTAATCGACCTTCAAGTAATGCGGCAATAGAAAAAGCAAATGCCACAGAAAATCCCACATAGCCCATGTATAACATAGGTGGATGAATCGCTAAACCTGGATCTTGTAGTAAAGGGTTTAAATCTCGCCCTTCTAATGGCGAAGGGAATAATCGCTCAAAAGGGTTAGAAGTAAATAATAAAAATAGAATAAAACCAATGCTCACCAATCCCATCACACCTAAAACACGGGCAACAGTGGTTTCTGGGATGCTTTTACTAAAAAAGGCAATAAGTCCTGTCCAAATAGATAGGATTAAGCCCCACAATAATAAAGAGCCTTCATGCGCGCCCCAAACACCTGATATTAAATACAGTGTCGGCAATGCGGTATTAGAATTATGAGCTACATAAGCCACGGAAAAATCATGCACTAAAAATGCATAGGTTAAACAAGCATATGCCAGCAGCATGAATAATAACTGTCCATACGCAGAGGGTCTGGCAACAGCAATCCAGCCATTAATTGAACGATGCGCGCCAATAATCGGCAACAAACCCTGAATAATCGCCATCAATAAGGCAATGATTAAGCAAAAGTGACCTAATTCAGCAATCATTTTTGTTCTGCCTCTACATCTTTTAAACTCTCTGCAACTTCAGGTGGCATATAATTTTCATCATGTTTTGCCAATACTTCTTCAGCAATAAACACATTGTTTTTGTTTAGTCGTCCATTGGCAACGATGCCCTGTCCTTCTCTAAATAAATCAGGCAAGATCCCCGAATATTCAACCGTCACTTGTTTACTGTAATCGGTTAAAACAAACCGCACCATAATTCCTTTATCCGGTCTTTCTATACTGCCTTCAACCACCATGCCACCTAAACGAAACTTAGCGTCTTTAGGAGCTTTGCCTTCTGCTACTTCAGTGGTGGAGAAAAAGTACATTAAGTTTTCGTTAAATGCTTTTAAAGCAAAAGTAGCGGCTAAACCCACACCCGCTACCATCAATAAAATCAGGATTAATCGTTGCTTTTTTACTGGGGTCATTGTTTCGCTCGTTTTTGCTTTAATGCTAATTGACGTAAAAATTGTTTTTTCTTTATTAAAGGCAATACAACATTTAATAGCAAAACAACAAAGGCAATCGTATAAGAAGTCCAGACATAAAAGCCATACCCCCCCATTGCTAAAAATTCATCAAAACTATTCATCTTTGCTTCTCCAACAATTTTTTAACCCATTGAGTGTTCTGCTCACGCCTTAACAATTCAACTTTTGCTGTCTGTAACATAGCAATGGCGTAATAAAATTTAAACGCTATCGCCATGGTTAATAAAGGCCATAACATATCAAGATGAATGGAAGGTTTATCCATTTTTGTCACTGTAGGGCCTTGATGTAGTGTATTCCACCATTCAACCGAATAATGAATAATAGGGATATTAACCACCCCCACTAAAGCCAAAATAGACACAGCTTTAGATGCAGTCCGTTTATCTTCTATCGCACCATACAGACTAATCACACCCAAATATAAAAATAATAAAATTAATTCGGCCGTTAAACGAGCATCCCAAACCCACCAGGTTCCCCACATGGGTTTACCCCATAAAGAGCCTGTGACCAAAGCAATAAGGGTAAAACTTGCACCAATAGGCGCACTGCTTATTGCCACCACATCGGCTAGTTTCATCCGCCAAATCAACCCAATAGCTCCGGCTATCGCCATCACTACATAAATAAACAATGACATCCATGCCGCCGGGACATGCACATAGATAATTCGATAGCTATCACCTTGTTGATAATCAGTCGGGGCTAAATATAAACCGCCGTACAAGCCATAGCCCAGCAATAAAATAAATATTGCTATCAACCAGGGTAATAATTTCTCGGTAAAACTGTAAAAATGTGGCGGAGATGCCATCTTGTGATAAAAACGCAGAAGTGGAGCAGGAACAATCGACATATAAATAGTATTTTTTTATAGATGAATGGAATATAGAATCTCGGATTACGCATTGCTTCATCCGGGCTACGATTTTTTTGAGTTATGCCCAACCTGGAAGCGAGGCATTAGCCTTTGAGCTTAACTTATACTCATTTTTAAAGCAGCAGCGGCTGGCAAAGGTGCTAAAACCACTGACGAAAGTAAGATAGCAATTAATATATTGATTTGTGCATCAACCGCTAAACCACTACTGGCCATTTCAACTGCATTACTGGCAAAGATTAATACGGGCACATAAAGAGGCAGAACTAATAACGATAAAATCATCCCTCCACGGCGCAATCCGACGGTTAAAGACACACCTATCGAACCAATCAAACTTAAAACCGGCGTTGCTAAGACCAAGGTTATCAATAAAGTTCCCAAAGCCTGTTCTGGTAAGCCTAAAAAAACCGCTAATAAAGGTGCAACAATCAATAAAGGTAAGCCTGTTACTAACCAATGAGCAACAATTTTAGCAAAAACTAAAACAGTTAGAGGATGTGAGCTTAAAAGCATTTGCTCCAATGAGCCATCATCAAAGTCTGAGCGAAACAAGCCATCTAATGAAAGCATCACCGCCAATAAGGCTGAAACCCAGATAACACCAGGTGCCATAGACTGTAAAAGATTGGGATTAGCACCCACACCCAAAGGGAATAAGGTAACCACCAACACAAAGAAAAAAATAGGATTAGCAATTTCAGCTCGGCGTCGAAATGCCAAAATTAAATCACGCCGAATTACGGCATAAAACGCGGTCATCAATGACATAAGGATAAATTTATTTTTTGTACATCGGCTTCATGTAAAACCAGATCATGATGAGAGGTTAAAATAATCATGCCTCCATCGTTTATATGTTCATGCATTAAAGATTCAATCAGTTTAATACCTTCTCTATCTAAAGAGGTAAAAGGTTCATCTAAAATCCAAAGGCTTTTCTTGGTGATTAATAACCGGGCTAATGATAAACGTCTTTTTTGCCCCGCCGAAAGCGATTGCACCAACGCATCATCATATCCAGCGAGAAGAACCTTCTCCAAGGCTTGCTCGATACTATATTTACCCGCTTGACTCAATGCCAAAGACATCCTTAGATTCTCTGTCACGGTTAATTCTTTTTTCACGCCATCTAAATGCCCAACATAAGCCATCTGAGCAAGATAATCACTGTCTTTTATGGCAGTATCACACCAGTATATTTCACCGGCATCTTGCTCCCTAAAGCCACATAAAATACGTAATAGAGAAGTTTTACCACTACCATTTTTACCTTCTAGCAATAGCACTTGATACGGATTAAGACTAAAGTTTAAACCTTCAAATAACACACGGTCATCTCGAATACAGCTTAAATCTTTTACTTCTAATACTATTTTGTGAGGAATGGGGCTATCCATAAAGTCTTAAACTTTGCGCAGAAAAGTGCTTATAGTATCAATATATAGCGCGTGTTCCCAGCGCGTTGTGAGAAGATTTAGAAAATGTAAAAAGAGATTTTACATAATTTGATTATGAAACTTTCCTAGAACTGACGTCTGCATCTAAAACAAGTTCCCCTTTTGCCACCCTGTCTCGACCATGATGTTTTGCAAAATACAGCGCAGTATCCGCAGCATGAATCATTTTTTCCGATACATCACTGGCAGCTATAGTGGTAAATTCATTGGGTTGGTAAGTCGACTGACCTATTGAAATAGTGACCTTAAAATCATACTCTTTAAAATTCAAAGCCAGATCTTTAATAATGATTCTAATCCTTTCGGCAATATCATGAGCCTTCGCCTCATTACTGTTTGATAATAAAGCAACAAACTCTTCTCCTCCATAGCGCGCCAACACATCATTATTTCTTAATTGCTTTTTAATTACCCCTGCAATCAAAGTTAACACATGATCACCTGCCTGGTGCCCATAAGTATCATTAACTAATTTAAAGTGATCAATATCTAAAAACAAGCAGCTTAATGGCTCTTGACGACGATGACTTCTATTAATCTCTTCACCAATACGCTGCTCAAGAAAACGCCTATTATTAACTCCTGTTAGCGTATCAATTAGACTGGTGCGACGCATCATTTCAAAATTTAAATTATTTTCAAGACAAGTACTGACCACTGAAACCATATGTTCAATAAAGTCTGTTGCCATATCATTAATAAAACGATTAGGTGTATAACTGCCCAAATTTAACGAACCTAGATACTTACCACGTCTACTTAAAGGAATAACCGCAACTGATGAAGGTCTTCTCTCCATATTAGGAAAAAATGCTGCACAATTTGAATGTCGATAAGTACCTAAAAAAGGTTGTGTCGATAAACCAAAGGTACTTTTTAAAAGAGCTTTATCTTGTAAAAAAATGAGTCCTTTTATTTTTTCAGTTTCGTAACCATCTTCATTAAGAAACGTTTTAATGTCACCTTTCTCATCAATTAAACAAAAACTAATCACATCCAAATCAAAAAATAATTTGGCATCTTCAAGTATTTGATCAATCATTTCAGCTAATGAATTAAGATTAAGCAATCTCATTTCAAATTCTTGGAACCGTTTTAATGTAAGACCATTCTGTTGCACTCTATCCAACATGCCATCCAGATGGCTTTGCAGTTTGCTAAGGTCTGTGGTGATATCGTCTTCCAATTTAAGCATCTCTTAAGTCAGTTTCAGAGTTAAATACTAGCACTAATCGAAGAACTTACAACTATACATCGTGTTAAAATCCATACTAATCAATACATATGCAATGTATCGATAACTTCAGCCCTTTCGTCCAATAAAAAAATCCGCAATGACTAACCCTGTAGAAGCCCAAATATTAAAATTGCGTGAGCAAATTAATATTCATAATACCCATTATTACACTCTTGACTCCCCTGTCATCACGGATGCTGAATACGATAGATTAATCCAACAGTTAATCAAATTAGAAACAGAGAACCCCCATCTCATTACCGCAGACTCACCTTCTCAAAAAGTGGGTGGAGCAGTACTGGATAGCTTTAGCAAAGTACAGCATGAAGTCCCCATGCTTTCTTTAAATAATGTCTTTTCCAGTGATGATTTATCTGACTTTATTGATCGCATTAATAAGCAATTAAATAGTTCAACAGAGTCTTTATTCTGCGCAGAACCTAAACTGGATGGGCTTGCCATTAGCCTACTGTATAAACATGGAAAACTAATACGAGCTGCGACCCGTGGTGATGGAAGTGTCGGAGAAGATGTTACTAATAATGTTAAAACCATCCAAAATGTTCCGCTCTCTTTAATCGGTGACAATATCCCTGACACCATTGAAATACGGGGTGAAGTCGTCATGCCTATTGCCGCATTCAATACTTACAATGAGCAAGCAGAAAAAAAGGGTGAAAAGAGCTTTGCTAACCCGCGTAATGCAGCGGCTGGTAGCTTACGTCAATTAAACTCCGCAATAACCGCAAAACGTCCTCTTGCCTTTTACAGTTATGGGATTGGCTTATTAGAAAATGGCATATTAGCAGATAGCCATCACCAACGATTATTACAATTAAAACAATGGGGACTCCCAGTAAGCGATGAAATCGCCATTAAATCAGGACTTAATGGCTGCATTGAATATTATCAATCTGTTATGCAAAAGCGCGACCACCTTCCCTACGAAATAGATGGCATAGTTTATAAAATTGATGACATTAAACTACAAGAGCAACTGGGGTTTATCACTCGCGCGCCTCGCTGGGCTATTGCTCATAAATTTCCTGCCCAGGAAGAACAAACAATTTTACTAGATGTTGAATTTCAAGTCGGGCGTACAGGCGCTGTAACACCTGTCGCCATTTTAAAGCCTGTCTTTGTTGGCGGTGTAACAGTCAGCCGTGCAAGTTTACATAATAACGATGAAATTGAGCGGTTAGGCA
>DAOVVZ010000111.1:0-5738 GCA_030636915.1 Methylomarinum sp.
GCATCTAATGATGCGTAGACATAAGGTTTTAGTTATCTTGTGCTTCTAAAATTGAAAGTAATTTTGTTTTGATGGTTTCTAGTTTTTCTGTGTTTGTTATAGGTTGAGATTGAAAATCGGTAATATAAAATATGTCGTCGACCCGGCTTCCAATGGTGGTGATTTTTGCATCGTGCAATTGGATGTCTAGATCAATAAAGGCTTGTCCTATAGTCGCTAAAAGGCCTGAGTAGTCGGTGGTTATAAGTTCAATAATAGTGTATCTGTTAAGCGGGTCTTTATGAAAAATAATTCGGCTGGGAATGGGGAAGTGTCTGGCTTGTCGTGATTGTCTGTGAATATTGAGCTGTTCTTTGACTTCGAGATTTTGCAGGTTGTTTTGTAATGTTTTACAAATATGTAGTTCTCTATGTAGGTCTTTTATTGATTCGCCAGATTGTTCAAGTACTTGAAAACTATTAAGTACATACTGTTCTGCTGCTAAGGTTGTTGTGATAATGCGTGCATCAAGAATAGTGAGTCCCAAGCAGTCAAGCGTGTTGGCACTTAATGAAAAGATATTGTTTTCATTTTTTGCATAAACAAATATTTCTACGCTGCCTCGTTGGTTTTGTGGGCGTAATATGACTAATGGTAGTTCTTTTTTTGAGGTGGATGCGATAGCAATGGTGTGCCATGCTATTTCATCAGCTGAATAACGTAAAAAATAGTCATCGCTGATTTTGTTCCATGTTTTTTGTATGGTTGATTCAGAAATCCCTAAGCCTATGAGCTCTTCTTTGGCTTCTTGCTTGTTTTCATATAAGCGTTCCGATCTTGCAATTGGGTTTTGTAACCCTCGATGTAATGCGCTGTGAGTATAGGTGTATAACTCAAGTAATAAAGAGTCTTTCCATGAATTCCATAGGCTTGGGTTTGTGGCTCTGATATCTGCGACAGTAAATAAATAGAGGTGATTGAGGTATTCGATGCTGCCAACCTGCAAGGCAAATTTATGAATAATATTGGGGTCGCTAATGTCTTTTCTTTGAGCGGTCATCGACATGATTAGATGGTTTCGAACTAGCCAGGTAATGAGTTTGCTGTCATGTTTGGAGATTTTGTGTTGAATACAGAATTGATGAGCAATTTCTTCGCCTAAAACTGAGTGGTCACCTCCCATGCCTTTAGCTATATCGTGGAATAAAGCCGCTAAATATAATATGTGTGGTTTGCTGATGCGTAGAAAGACGCTGTTACAGAAAGGTAACTCGTCGTTATGTTTTTCTAATGAAAATCGACGTAGATTGCGTAATACAAAAAGGGTGTGGGCATCAACGGTATAAATATGAAATAAGTCGTATTGCATGCGAGCGACAATGTTGGCGAAGCAAGGTAGGTAGGCCGCCAAAATACCGTATCGGTTCATTCGTCGTAATTGTTGAGTAATACCGCGAGGTGATTTGAATATGGATAGAAAAAGTTGATTAGCTTTTGGGTTGGTGCGAAACTCGTCGTTAATCAGATGTAAGTTGCTACGAATTAATCGTATTGTGGAGGCTCTTACCCCCTTTAGAGATTTATGCTGTTGTAATAGAGGGAAAATTTCTAGCAATGCCAGTGGATGCTTGCTGAATGTGTCATCTTCTTTGACCTCCAGATAACCGTTGATAGCTATAAAGTGGTCGCTAGCGGGATGAAGTTGTTTGGTTTGCGCTGAATCTATGAGTTTTTCACTGAAGAATTGTAGTAGCATTTCATTCATGCGTTCAAGTTCCATTACTGTTTTAAAGTAATGCTGCATAAACTGCTCAACATCAGGGTTGTTGTTTGTATCTATGAAACCAAATTGATTTGCTAGTTCTCGTTGGTAATCAAAGATAAGTCTGTCTTCACAGCGATTGGTTAGAGTGTGTAGGGCAAATCGAATGCGCCATAGTGTGTTGCGGCAAACAATAAGCTCATCGTATTCTGATTCAGAAAAAAAGCCATACTTAATGAGCTCTTTAAGAGATGAGCTGTTGTAATGGTGTTTGAATACCCAGGATATATTTTGTAAGTCGCGTAAGCCACCTGGACCTTCTTTAATATTGGGTTCAAGGTTATAAGCAGTGTCGTGATATTTAATGTAGCGCTGTTCCTGTTCATGCATCTTTGCTGAAAAAAACCGATCAGTTGGCCAAACTTTTTTTGGTTGTATTTGTTGTTTTAAGTCTGTAAATAGAATTGAATTTCCACAAATTAGCCTGGTTTCTAGTAGGCTGGTCATGATGGTTTGATCTTCTTTTGCTGTTTGGGTGCATTCAGCAATGGTGCGTACGCTTTGTCCGGGTTTTAAGCCGATATCCCATAAGAAATTAGAAAAAGCAGATAGATTGTCTTGAAGTGTACTGGTTTCAGGGTTTTTTAGCAGAATAAGTATGTCTATGTCTGAATTGGGAAATAGTTCGTTTCTACCATATCCACCTGTGGCGACAAGGCACAGTTGCGTGGCATGCTGTTTAAGAAAGTGATTCCAACAGAGCGTTAAAATATGGTCAATAAAAACAGCATTTTCTATCAGTAGTTGTCCAACATTACCCTGAGGGTCGAATTTTTGACTTTGTTCCTGGTATTTATCGGCAATTATTTGTTTCAGAATGCTGGGGGAGTTTTCTGAAGCAAATATTTTGTCAGGGCTTAATGCTGGGTGTAGGTTCACATCTCTTCCTGGCGTAGTGTTAGAATTTCGTAGCCTGTAGCTGTAACAAGAATGGTATGTTCCCATTGTGCTGAAAGGCTGCGGTCTTTAGTGACAGCAGTCCAGCCATCTTTAAGGACTTTCATGTGTCTTTTACCGATGTTAAGCATCGGTTCAATGGTGAAGATCATGCCTGCTTCTAAAGCGTCACCTTCACCGGCTTTGCCAAAATGCATTACGTGGGGATCTTCGTGGAAATTTTTTCCGATACCATGTCCACAAAATTCCCGAACAATAGAATAGCGATTTGATTCTGCATGTTTTTGTATGGCATGGCCAATATCCCCAAGAGTTGCACCAGGTTTCACTTGATCTATACCAAGAAATAATGATTCTTGGGTAATATCAATCAGGCGTTTAGCATGTTGAGCAACTTGTCCTACGCAGAACATTTTACTGGTGTCGCCATGATAGCCATCTTTAATAACAGTTATATCAATATTAATAATGTCACCCTTTTTAAGGGGTTTTTCATTGGGAATGCCGTGGCAGATGGTTTGGTTTATCGATGTGCAGATGGATTTTGGGAAGCCACGGTAATTTAGTGGGGCGGGTATAGCTTGCTGGTCGATAACAATATAGTTATGGCAAATTTGGTCTATTTCGTTTGTTGTTATGCCAGGTGCAACATGGGGTTCAATCATCTCTAATACTTCAGCGGCCAGTTTTCCTGCGATCCGCATTTTATCAATTTCAGATTTGTTTTTAATGGTAATGCTCATAAAGTTATAACTGTATTGTAAAATAAGTTGATATATTCTAGTTTAGTCGCGGTATCTTTGGTAAGTAAAATATATTTGGCAGGCTGAAGTCGGGTTGTTATTATAGGTTTCTCATGGTCACGAGTGCAGAATTTATAGTGAGTTGGTCTTTATCTGTTTGGCGTTGTTGACTGTAGGAAAAGAGCAGACCAGTAGAAATCGACTGCCATAGTCACGAGAAGTATTGTTGTTTGTATGTTAAAATTTAGCAGTTGCCGGTGGTGCTGTTTTTTAATGCTGCTAAGGTGATAGAACTATATAGATAGAAGCGCTAAGTTAAATAGTAAGCAACTATGAATGCAGCAGGGTTTTGTTTGTTGTAAAAAGAAAATTATGGTATAAAGGCAAGTTCATTTTTATATTAATACTCACATTTATCGACACGGTTGGTAGGGTGCTGGTTTTTAAAGCCGGTTATCAAGCGGGATAGGTGGAGGCGTAACCCAAGACTGATAGAATCAGTCAATTACTTAGGAGAAAATAATGGCAGCAGTGTCAATGCGTCAAATGTTAGAAGCGGGTGTTCATTTTGGGCATCAAACTCGTTACTGGAATCCACAAATGGCTCCGTACATTTTTGGTGCGCGTAATAAAATTTATATTATAGATTTAGAGCAAACGCTTCCATTGTTTAATGACGCGATGAACTATCTTGGTAAAATGACAGCAAACAAAGGTAACATCTTGTTTGTTGGAACAAAAAAATCAGCACGTAAAACGGTTGCAGAAGAAGCAAAGCGCTGTGGAATGCCATTTGTTAACCATCGCTGGTTAGGTGGTATGTTGACTAACTTTAAAACAATTAAAAAATCAATTAATCGTTTAAAAGAGTTAGAAGCAATGAAAGCTGATGGCACTATGTACCAAAGGTTCAGCAAGAAAGAAGCTTTAGGCATGGAACGCGAAATGGAAAAACTTGAGCGTAGCTTAGGTGGTATCAAAGATATGCGTGGTACACCGGATGCACTTTTTGTATTAGATGTTGGTTATGAAAAGAATGCGATTAAAGAAGCTAAAAAATTAGGTATTCCTGTTGTTGGCGTTGTGGATTCAAATAATTCACCTAAAGGTATCGATTATATAATTCCTGGTAATGATGATTCAATTCGTGCAGTTAAATTGTATTGTCAAAGCGCTTCGGCAGCTGTTTTAGAAGCAAAATCAGCAGGTTTGGCTGCATCAGCAAAATCAGAAGATTTTGTTGAAGAAGCTACAACAACTGAAGGTTAAGTTTTTGTAAACATTTGGCTTGTATAAATGAGCCATTTTAAACGCTCCCTTTATATTATATTGGGGGCGTTTTTTTAGTTAAGAATTTGAGGGTTTAGAGATAATGAGTATTACGGCTGCAATGGTTAAGGAACTTCGTGATAGAACGGGTTCGGGGATGATGGAATGCAAAAGGAATTTGAAAGAAGCTAATGGCGATATGGATTTAGCTATTGAAAATATGCGTAAATCAGGGCTTGCCAAAGCAGATAAAAAAGCAGGTCGTGTTGCTGCTGAAGGTATGATTGACATAAAAACAAGCGATGATGCTAAAACGGTTGTTATGCTTGAAGTTAACAGTGAAACTGATTTCGTTGTTAAAAGTGAAGATTTTACTGGTTTTGTTAATGCAGTAACAGAAGCATTATTAACTAATAATGTTGAAAGTAATGAGCAATTATCAGAAATGACTTTAGCAAACGGCGAGTCTGTTGATACAGCACGTCGTACTTTAATCGCTAAAGTGGGTGAAAATATTTCGGTTAGACGTTTTGTGAAATATGCAAATGTTGATGGTGGTACTGCATGCTATCTACATGGTGGAAAAATTGCTGTTATTGTCGAACTTGCTAAGAATGACAGTGAATTAGGTAAAGACATTGCAATGCATGTTGCTGCTGTAAACCCAACATGTGTTTCTGAAGATCAAGTTTCTGAAGAATTGATTCAAAAAGAAAAAGATATTTTTACAGCTCAAGCGATAGAGAGTGGTAAAAAACCAGAGATTGTTGAGAAAATGATCACAGGAAGAATTAAAAAATTCTTAGCTGAAGTGACACTTGAAGGACAGGCTTTTATTAAAGACGATAAAATGACTGTTGCTCAATTAACTAAATCTAAAGACAATGCAGTAGTACGCTTTACTCGTTTTGAAGTAGGCGAAGGTATTGAAAAAGAAGAGCTAGATTTTGCAGAAGAAGTAAGAGCTCAGGCAGCAGCCAGCGCTTAATTTGCTTTTAAAACCCGGTTTTAAACCGGGTTTTTTTTGA
>DAOVVZ010000190.1:0-4465 GCA_030636915.1 Methylomarinum sp.
ACTCAACAAGATCAATACTACAATTAAGCCATAAGGCAACAAAGGAACCAATGCTCGCAAAAATGGTTTATACGCTTCTTGTACAGGAGCCAAGTGCATTTTTTCACGTTTCGTTATCCATGCAATAACAAAGAAAACCAGCGCTGTGGTCATAAAGGTTTTCAAACCCCAGTGAAAAAGCTGGTCTGTGACCACCTCTTTATTTAAAGCGGCAATCAAAACCACCAACAAACAAGGACGTAGCACAACCCCTGCACTACCCGTCATAGCCGTTGCAGCCAGAGCCAGTTGCCTGCGCGCGCCGGCCCGACGTAGCTCCTCATAAACAATGGTTCCCATGGCTATAATAATAATACCCGAAGCCCCTGTATAAGCCGTCGGTACAGCCATCACTATAATAGCCACAAAAGCCAGCAACTCAGGTGACATGCGCCAAGGGATAAAAACCTTAAACACTAAATCACCCAATTGGGTTCGCTTTAATAACATGCCGATCCAGATGTACAAGCCAATATTAAGAAACAGGCCTGCCTGATCAAATAATAAACTAAAAAATATGGCAGGCCCCGCACTATGCCCCTCAATCAAAAAAAAGTACACACCTACAACAAAAGTCATAAATATATACAGAGGGATAGCCAGCATAGCATGTAGAGCACTGCCATCTGTTTGATAACCCTGCTGCGGCTTAATCAATTGAAAAAGGCTAACGGCCGTTAAAATAGCAAAGCCCAGAATCAGTAATAGATAGACTTCAGGATGGTCAACGGCTGTTGCTGATTTATAAATACTGTCTCTATAGTAGCTAGCAGATAACAGCAAAATAGCATTACCCAGCAATTGAGCCACAGAGGAAACATAATGATCCTGTCGCGTTATGACCGGTTTAAAAGCAATATGATGCTGCTTGATGCTACAGGTAATTGCACAAATAAAAATCATCAATAATAATAGCATGCGTTGTTTTTCAAACGCTAACAGGCTAATACTGGCAACATGAGTTTCTATGGTACGAAAAACCGTCACTGAAGGGGTTACTCTTGCCTGGTTTTGTTTTGCTACGCGATGTTTTTCAGCACAGAGAGATCGCGAGCTTTCTAATGAAATAAGCGCTGCTTCACGATCAAAAGGCTCGGCCTCGAACAGATCCTCTAAACCATCCAGACTCTCTACCTCAACTTTCAGCTTTTTTAACTCCCCTTCAATATCACGATAGATATCACATGATGGCGTCGGAATATCTGCCCTAAGGGTAAAATAATCATGCCAGATCAGCTCACCTACATTCAGTAAACGGGCATGGATTTGTTCACTATTACCAGCAATGATGACAATTAACAAAAGTAAAAAAACAGGTAAGGTCGAAAACCATTCCCGACAACTACGAAAGCTAATGATTCTCTTCAAAAGACTCTCATTGCTTTCAGCATAATCACAGACTCAACTAATAATGTCATCAATTACCTATTCTTTATCCGCAGCAGTACACTCAGACTGTTTCGGGTCTTTTTTACAGCGCAACATCCTCATTAACTTCAACATCTTGGCATTGTAGATACCTTTATCACGCAGCCTTATTCGTGATTGTCTGAACACTTCCAGATACCCTGCTTTATCCTCATCAGGAATAGAAACCCACAATTTATTCGGGATTTTTCTGTCATATCTTTTTATTATTTCCATCGCTTGATCAAACTGCCCCAAAACAAACTCTCGGGAGTTTTGTCCATAGTCTGGTGGAAATTCAGCTTTACGAGTGAGTATTTGCATAGTTAGCTGCACCAATGAAAACTGAATAACGCCACCATTAGGCTCCAAGCCTTTATAGAGTTCCATCGCTTCATAAACGATTCCAGGTCCATAGGTTACATCTACAGAGCCATTATTAAATTTACTATACATATTGGCAATCGATGTACCAACAGGAGAAGCACCAACAAAAGTCACCATCTCCACCTGAGCAGGGTCTGAGTCTAAAATAGCAATACGTTTGCCTGCTAATTCGCCCACGGTATCAATGCTACGATCATTAACAAACATATAAGCCGCTCCACCTGGGAAAATACCAACGACTTCATAAGGATCATTAACCATCAGTTTTGCTGCTTTTTCTGCACTGATCGTAGTAATAACTGATTTTAAATGCTCATAACTGGGCATCGCCCCTATTGCATCCAGACTACCGGTAAAAGGATTAAACTGACGTGCCCGAATTCCGGTAAAACTTACGGCATCGCATAAGCCTGATTTAAAATCCTCAGCGGCTACCCGCTCACTGGTATAAGGCTTCAATTCCAGCTCTACACCCCAGGCAAGTGCGGCTGCCTTATAATCCTTAATCTGAGCAAAAGTAGGACCATTAGCTCCAAGCAAATCAAACACACACATTGTTTTTGGCACGGCTAGCACAGTGTTTGCCATAGACAAAAATATCAGCGTACTAAGCATTTTTAATAAGAGTTTTTTGCTTAAAATCATCGGTACTATTCCTCCATTTCTTAGTTGATACAACAAAAGAGCTATTCACACAGAGATCACTAGGGGACACAAAGAAGAGCCTTGTACAAATAGGTCTCTGTTCTTTCTCTGTGTGAATTTTCCTTTTTATACCCATAAATGCGGTCAAAGTATATCAATTATATCAACAGTGTCCACCATGTCCACCATGTCTTCGGGATCATTCCAAAAAGACCCGAGCTCCCCAATAGGTGTGCGAGTTCCTGTTACCTCAGTCCACATAGTGTCCGATATTGCTAATAATTGAATAGTTGCAACTTTATCCAGAAACAAATAGTTGAGATTGGCTGATATGCTGCTTCTGGTCTCTACATTTTCGCGGATTATAGCTTTAACCCGTTCGGTATCCCCTAGCCCAATATAAATTTTTGCGGCAATTACCTGAACAATGCGCATGCCCTGTTTTAAACCTGTTTTCACCGATAGGTCCAAAACTTCCAACGGATCTATCCCTTCAGGTTTGTTGCCTGGAAAACTAACCCAAATAGCCGCCTGAATAGCATTAGGTACACCCCACCACTTTTCATTATCCAAACAGTTAGCTCTTCTTCCCACTTTAAGGCTGATACCCAAAGGAACATTTGCGCTACCTTCAGATGCCAAATCGTTCAGTACTGCCTGCAAACCATCCATTAACCCTACTAGCCAGTAAAACTCTTCGTTCCAAGTCTTAAAATCAGGACAATCATTACCGGGGATTTCAGCATAGGCGACCTCAAGATTAAGATAGCCCTTAAGCTGTCGCCGTGCAGCCAGATTAAGATATCTTTTTTGTAAAATCCTGGCATCCTGCGCCTCTGTGACATTTTTCGCATGTATCGCTCGCAAATACTTAAGTTCTTCTTCCCATGCTTTAAATTCAGAACAACTGCCAGACAAAAAACCAAGGATCACAGCAAGTTTATAGGGAGGAGCATTAATCTCCGCAAGACTGGGGATTAATAATGTTAGAGCCTCTGCCATAACACAGCCCATTTCTACATCATCCGTTTTTAAAACATAGGGAACCGCATGATCCTCAATAAACCCGACCAGCAGTTTTCCTGAGTTTTTGACAGCGAAGGTCGCAGCAGTCAATAACAAAAGCAGAGTCAGCATCAAAGAGCCAGCCCAGCGAAATAACCTTCTACGCTGCTTAAATTTCATCAACCTCCCCCGCCTGATGGCCTAATCTGATTTGCGTAATGTTCAATAGCACAACCGATGATAATTCTTAGATCAACGTCTTACAAAGTAAACCCAAAGATTCTATAAATAAAGAAAAAATGGGGCATCTATATAAATAAAAAGTTCGCACACTAACTACTTTAGCTTCCTAAAGGCTAACTTAAGTGGACAAACTCAATCACTACCAAACAATCCCTTGGAAAAACCTCAATACTATTTGCCTTAAGCCCTGTTTTATTCTTTATCAGCTGCTGTACATTCAGCTCGATTCGGGTCTTTTTTGCAACGTACCAGGCGCATAACTTTCAGCATCTTATCGTCATAAACCCCTTTATCCCTAAGAGAGATCCTGGTTTTCCTGTACATCTCGCGATATCGGGCCTGATCATTTTCCGTAATATCTATCCACCAGTGTCCGTCAATTCTGTGCTCATAATTTTTTGCAAGCGTCACTGCTTTTTCAAATTGAGTTAATGCAAATTGACGTGATTTTTGCCCAAAACTTTCAGGAAATGCAGCCTTGTTTATCATAATTTGCAAAGTGAGTTGAGCAATAGGAAATCGAATGATGCCGCCATTGCTGCCTATTCCTTTATGTAACTCCATGGCTTCATAGACGACAGCGGGACCATATGTTACATCGACTAAACCGGTATTAAACTTTGTATACATTTCTGCAATTGAGGCACTCAATGAAGCGCTGCCTATCAGGTCCACCAATTCAATTTGTGCAGGATCATTATCCATCACAGCAATACGTATATTACTAAGATCACCACTG
>DAOVVZ010000118.1:0-5498 GCA_030636915.1 Methylomarinum sp.
ATGAGCGTGTGCTTCACTCGGCAAAACAGCTTGCAGAATCAAAACAATTACGAGTAGCAAAAATACTGAGTAAACCAATAGATACCGAGGAGTTTATTGATATACTGACGGAAGTACACAAGCAATGTGATTTACCCCCTACTTTAAAACAAATACCAGACATTCAAGTTATTCAACCTGATAATGAGATTTCAGTTGACGAACTAAAACAGGCGCTAGAAAAACATGAACTAATCGTTTATTTTCAACCACAAGTCTATTTCGATGATGGACAGTTATCTGGAGCAGAAGTTTTAGTCCGTTGGCAACATCCTGTTCGCGGTCTGGTGTTTCCTGATCAATTTATTCCTTTAGCTGAACATCACCAGTTGATGGGAGAGCTGACTGAGACCGTCATTTTAGAGTCAATTAAAGCCTACCAACAATTCAAATCAGCAGGAATAGATACTAATCTGTCGATAAATTTGTCTGCACAAAATATTAACGACCTGGCCTTGCCAGAAAAGTTAGGAACACTTTTAAGCAGTCATAATATAGCACCTGAAGCATTTACCCTGGAATTGACAGAGTCTGAAATACTGACTGATACATCAGCATCACTTGATATTTTTAACCGATTACGAATGAAAGGTTTTTCACTCTCTATTGATGATTTTGGTACAGGTGACTCATCATTAAAAAAGCTTTATCAATCCCCTTTCTCTGAACTTAAAATAGATCAGCATTTTGTCAGGCGTATGGAAAAAGATGATGAAGCAGTCGCTATTGCAAGGATATGTATTCTTTTAGCGAAAGAGTTCAAAATGCATACGGTTGCAGAAGGTGTAGAAACACAGGAAATATGGGACAAGTTAAAAGCACTAGGCTGTGATATTGCTCAAGGATATTTAATTGCTAAACCAATGCCAATTGAGGCATTTCTTGAATTCTGTCGGAACCATTGATAAACGCTACCAAGATAAGCAGGTAATTGTTAAATGTATCTGGATAGTGTAATTATCAAGCATTTGAAATTATCAAATCGGCGATAAAAGTACTTAATTTTACGATCAGACCTGTCGTACTTGCGCTTTCACAGTCTGGGCCGTTTTGAGCCAGTGGATATTTGATAGCTTGTTGTTTTTTTAAGTTGGTAGTAGAAATCAAAACATAATTTATGAGTAAGTTTGATCAAGCCTCCTGCAAATAATCCCTAGCCATATAAAGCGCAGCAATAGAACGCGCTTCTGTACATTCTCCTGTAGCGAGTAATTCCTGGATATTGTCCAGTTTCCAGGGAATAACCTCTAGCGGTTCTGGTTCGTCACCTTCTAGTCTTTCTTCATAGAGGTCTTCGGCGATAATAATATCAATTGAATGCTCTAGGTAAGAGGGGGCGAGGGTTAAAGATGTTAGATTATGGAGCTGTTTTGCACCGTAGCCGACCTCTTCTTTTAATTCTCTGTTGGCGGCATCTAAAATGGCTTCACCTGCATCCACTTTACCTTTGGGTAGTCCTAATTCATAACGGTCAACACCTGCTGAGTATTCTCTGATTAATAGTACGGTGTCTTTATCAAGCATGGGAACAATGAGTACAGCGCCAGTGGCATTGTTTCTCGCTAAGCGTTCATAATTGCGTTGTGCACCATTACTGAAGGTAATGTCCATCGATTCAATACGAAAAAGGCGTGTTGTAGCAAGGATTTTTTTATTAATTATTGTCGGTTTTTTAGACATTTTTTGCTATTGTTTAAGTTATTACTCTTTAACTATAGCTTACTGAAATGATTGAATGGGGAAAAATTGATACTGTTTTGTTGGATATGGACGGTACTTTGCTTGATTTAAATTTTGATAACCATTTTTGGTTGGAGTTTGTACCTGCTCGGTTTGCTGAGAAGAATAACCTTTCAATTGAACAGGCAAAACAACAGCTTGAGCCGCAATTTAAAGCAATGGAAGGTAAGTTGGAATGGTATTGTCTGGATTATTGGAGTGAGGTTTTAAAGCTTGATATTGCAGGGTTAAAGTTAGAAATATCCGGCTTAATTAGTGTTTTGCCTCATGTGGTTGAGTTTTTAGAGGCGGTGCAAAAATCATCTCGTCGATTGCTACTTGTCACTAATGCCCATAGAGATAGCTTGGATTTAAAAATGGATAAAACCTGTTTATCTCCTTTTTTTGATCAGATTATTAGCTCGCATGATTATGGTGTATCAAAAGAACAGCAGGCTTTTTGGTCTCAGTTAAAGCAACAGCAGGCATTTGATAAAGCAAGAACATTGTTGGTTGATGATAGTCTGGCTGTTTTAGAATCAGCCAGGCTCTATGGTATTGAGCACTTGATTTCAATCAGTAAGCCCGATTCACAGCGGGCTAAAAGAGAGATTGATAGCTTTCCTGCTATTGAGGATTTTCGGGCTTTGATGCAGGGGCTTTAGCTGTCGCGCTGTTACCTTTATTATTGCTTTGAGGTTTTGCGTAGTGAGGCTTTGATTTTGAAGCGTGTGGCTTTTTGCCTTGATAACTGCTTTTGCGCGTCGGTTTTTTAACCGGTGGCTTTATATCCGTTGCTAATATATCTTCGGTAATTGCTTCAACGGGTATTTTTGCATCAATGTAGTCTTCTATATCGGGCATAGAATAAGCATATTCTTCACAAATGAAGCTAAATGCAACGCCGGTGGCTCCAAAGCGTGCAGTTCTGCCTATGCGATGTACGTAGTCTTCTACGTCTTGCGGTAAGTCATAGTTAATGACGTGCGAAACTGCGGGGATGTGTAATCCTCTAGCCGCCACATCGGTTGCTATCATTAGATTGACTCTGTCTTCCTGAAAATCATTTAACAGACGTTGGCGTTTATCTTGCGGTACATCACCGCTTAAAACAGCTACTTTGTAACCATTGGCAATCAGGTAGGCATCAAGTCGCTCAGCACATCGTTTGGTATTAACAAATACTATGCTTCGTTTAGGCTGATGTTTATTTAACAAACCCAGGAGTAGTGGTATTTTTTGCTCGTTTGATGGGCAGAAAGCGCTTTGGGTAATTGATTTTGAGGTAACTTCTTCTTGTTCAATCTTAACTAGCACAGGATTATTCATGTGCTCATAAGCCAGTTCTGTCACTTTATAAGATAATGTGGCAGAAAACAGTAAGTTAAGGCGTTTTTCTGGATCAGGCATACGCCTTAATAAAAAACGAATGTCTTTGATAAAACCTAAGTCAAACATTCTGTCGGCTTCATCCATTACAGAGACTTGGATGTTATCTAAGGTAAAGGCGCCTTGTCTGTAGAAGTCGATGATACGGCCGGGTGTGCCGATAATAATATCAACATTAGATTTAACGGATTCTAGCTGCTTTTTGTAATCAGTGCCGCCATAGATCAGTGCATACTTTAAATTTAGATGTTTACCTAAAAGAAGCGCGTCTTTATGTATTTGAATCGCTAGTTCACGCGTTGGCGCAAGAATAAGAGCTCTAGGATTTTTAATTTTTTCACTTTCATCGTTAATTAGATGTTGAAAGGTAGCAAGTAAGAATGCAGCTGTTTTTCCCGTGCCTGTTTGAGCTTGTCCGGCAATATCTTTGCCTCTCAAGGAAAGTGGTAGTGTTTTATCTTGAATGGGGGTACATTCAATAAAACCAGCTTGATTAAGGCTTTTGATGATGGAGTCAGATAATTCCAGATTACTGAAGCGTGTTTTCGTTAAATGCGTTTTATTCATTGCTATAGGATAACTTAAAAATCCATTTGTCTGAAATTGATTGACAATATATTGCTATCGACTCTATAGTTAGGTTTTAAAAATTTTGGAGAATAAGGTGAGTGACTCGGTCCTTCATGTAACAGATGCTGATTTTAATGAAACTGTTATTAAGTCAGGAAGTCCTGTATTAGTCGATTATTGGGCTGAATGGTGTGGTCCATGCAAGATGATTGCTCCTGTGCTGGATGAAATTGCTACTGAATATGCTGGTAAGTTAGTAGTTGCAAAGTTAAATATTGATGATAACCCTGCAACACCTCAGCACTACGGTGTACGTGGCATTCCAACATTAATGATTTTTAAAAATGGTGAAGTTGAAGCGACTAAAGTAGGCGCTTTAAGTAAATCCCAGTTAGCTGATTTTATTGATAGCAATATCTAAATGGCTGTAAGAAACGGTGGTGATGAATCATTTTCATGGCCGTTTCTGAATATTTATTAGATTTGTGTCACAAATTAGTAGCGCAAATCTAGTAGATATTATATAATCCGCAAATACCCAATTCAGGGTACCGTAGTCGATCCCGCATAATTACATTTTCTTTATACGGTTATTACCGCTTAGCATTTCTTTGAATCCTCATACATATGAATCTGTCCGAATTAAAACTGAAACAAATTGGCGAAATTGTATCTATCGCCGAGTCCTTAGGTCTTGAGAACATCTCTAGAGCACGAAAACAAGAAGTTATTTACTCCATTTTGAAAAAACAGGCAAAAAGTGGGGAGGATATTTTCGGTGATGGTGTGCTGGAAATTCTACAGGATGGCTTTGGTTTTCTTCGTTCCCCCGGGTGTTCATATTTAGCTGGCCCCGATGATATTTATGTTTCCCCTAGTCAAATTAGACGGTTTAGTTTGCGTACAGGCGATACCATCAGTGGGAAAATAAGACCCCCTAAAGATAATGAGCGCTATTTTGCAATGCTTAAAGTTGAAAAGATCAACTTCGAGCCACCTGAAAATGCAAAAAATAAGATTCTCTTTTCTAATTTAACACCACTGTTTGCAAATAAACGTTTTACGCTTGAGCAAGGTAACGGTACCAGCGAAGATCTTACAGGTCGAGTGATTGATTTAATTGCTCCGATTGGTAAAGGTCAGCGTGGTTTGATTGTTTCTCCGCCTAAGGCTGGTAAAACAATGATTTTGCAAAGTCTTGCGCATGCGATCGCAGAAAATAACCCTGAATGTTACTTAATTGTATTGCTTATTGATGAGAGACCAGAAGAAGTAACAGAAATGCAACGCTGTGTACGTGGCGAGGTGGTTTCTAGTACTTTTGATGAACCAGCGTCTAGGCATGTACAAGTAGCCGATATGGTTATTGAAAAAGCCCGTCGATTAGTTGAGCATAAACACGATGTGGTTATATTGTTAGACTCACTAACTCGTTTAGCAAGAGCTTATAATATGGTGACACCTTCATCGGGTAAGATTTTATCGGGTGGTGTTGACGCCAATGCATTAGAAAAGCCTAAGCGCTTTTTCGGTGCGGCAAGAAATATTGAAGAAGGTGGTAGTTTAACTATTCTAGCAACCGCGCTTGTTGATACCGGCTCTAGAATGGATGAAGTTATTTACGAAGAATTCAAGGGTACAGGTAACATGGAGTTACACCTTGAGCGTAAAATTGCTGAGAAGCGTGTTTATCCAGCGATTAACATTAATCGTTCTGGCACGCGTCGTGAAGATTACCTGGTTGCTCCTGAAGAACTACAAAAAACCTGGATCTTACGCAA
>DAOVVZ010000236.1:0-4029 GCA_030636915.1 Methylomarinum sp.
ATGCTTCCTTGCAGGTTTTGGTAATGTATCTGTTGATTCAGCAGAAAAATTAATATCTTTAATTTCTTCTAATGTAGGCAACTGATCTAATGATGATAAATTAAAATAATCAAGAAATTGCTTAGTTGTCCCATATAAAGCAGGACGACCAGGCACTTCTTTATGCGCTATAACGCGAATCCACTCTCTTTCTAAAAGTGTTCGGATTATATTTGAGCTTACGCTGACCCCCCTAATATCTTCAATATCACCTCGGGTGACGGGTTGTCTGTAAGCAATAATTGATATTGTTTCTAATAGCGCCCTTGAATAACGCGGTGGTTTTTCTTCAAATAAACGTGAAACCCAATAAGAAAAACCATCACGCACTTGAAATCGGTATCCACTTGCTAAGCGCTGTAAACCAACGGGTCTTGGCGCATAGTCTTCTATAATTGAATCTATTGCAGTTTGTATGTCCTGTAGCTCAGGTCTTTCAAGTTCGGGATAAATTCCTTGAACCTGTTTTATAGTCATTGGCTTATCGGCTGCGAATAAAATAGCCTCAACGATTTGTTTAGTGTCCATATTTAATTCTATTGGATTCCAAGTTCCATATTCTGTATTTTGATTAGCTTCTAGCGCTAATTTTTGCTTTAGCTCTGCAATCAATCCAGGTTTTAGTTCTGCTTCTAGCTTTTCTCTTAGCTCAGCTTCAATCTTTGGCTTTAGTTCTAATTCTAACTTTTCTGTTAATGACAGCTCTATTTTTGTCTTTAATTCTAATTCATGCTGCTGTTGATGTTTTGGTGATGTTTCTATATTAACAACCGTTTCTTTCGTCTTTTTTGGCTTTATTCTTTTTGCCTTAGGTTTGACTGTTTCCGCATCAATTACTGGTTTTTGCTCTAACTCGTAATTCGGCAAAGGGTTCGGACTGAATGATTTCGATAAATCCTTCCTTACTGAGCTCGAGGATGGCAAGAAACGAGACAACCACCCCTCCTTTTCCTTCTGTTCGGGTAAATAACGCTGAGAAAGCGAGGCTATCTGGCCTGTTAAGTTTTTCCAAAATGGCTGCCATTCGTTCACGGACTGATAGGGGCTCTTTAGTTATTTGATGATGACTTAGTTGCTCGGCATGTTTAAGCACATTTTGAAATGCTAACAATATATCTTTCAACGCTACATCGGGCTGTTTTTTTATGATTTTAATATCTGATACTTCCACCATAGTATCAAAAATATCTCTTTCATACCTGGGCAACTGCTCAATCTCTTCTGCTGCATTTTTTATACACTCATATTCTTGCAGTTTTTTAATTAAAAAAGCCCTGGGGTCATCTTCATCATCTTCAACATCATTCTGTCTTGGCAATAGCATTCTGGATTTAATCTCAGCCAATAATGCTGCCATTAATAAATATTCTGCGGCTAGTTCTAAATTCAGCTCACTCATCATCTCAATATAGCTAATATATTGGGTAGTGATATGAGAAATAGGAATATTCAGAATATCTAAATTTTTCTTCCTGATTAAATATAATAAAAGGTCTAAAGGACCTTCAAATGCTTCTAAACAGACTTTAAGGGCATCGGGTGGAATATATAAGTCTTCAGGCATATCCAAAAATGGAGAGCCTTCTACTAAAGCAATCGGTAGCTCAAGCGTTTCAATATTGTTTGATTCAACCTCTAATTCTGCCACGTGCCCTCTAATTGCTTATTATCAATTACAAACCAGCTAAACTAAAAAATAATTTCTGAGCATAAAACATAGGGCTACCAATTATATAACCTAACCCGCCACTCCAAAGTAAAATCAATAAAATAACAAAACCAAAGCGTTCCAAACGATTATACTGCCAAGCCAGTTTATTCGGCAAAATCCCCGATACTATGCGACTGCCATCAAGAGGAGGAATAGGTATTAAATTAATTAAAGCTAAAACCAGGTTAATCGAAATACCAGCCACGCCCATATAAATCAAAGGCAAAGACACAACTTCCACCTCAATAATTACACCTAAACGTGCGATTAAGGCCCACATAATTGCCATCAATAAATTAGCGACTGGCCCTGCTAAGGCGACGATAGCCATAGATTTTTTTGGGTTCTTAAAATTCCTAGGGTCTACAGGAACCGGTTTTGCCCAGCCAAAAATAAATCCAGTAGATGACAATAATAGTAACCCTGGAATAATAATGGTTCCCAGTAAATCGATATGCTTAAAAGGGTTTAATGTTAATCGCCCAAGCATTAATGCTGTTTTATCCCCTTGTTTTTTTGCTACCCAACCATGCGCAACTTCATGCACAGTAATGGCGAAAATAACAGGTAATACCCACACCACGATACGCTGAATTAAGGAAAGTTCATTCATCATAATGAACCCAACATAGGTGCTTGACCAATTCCCTGCCTTAGAATTTCGATATCATTATCAATACAGTTAATTATGGTAGTTTCTTGAGGTTCTATGATGCCAAAATCAATAATCAGGTCTAACTCATGCTCTAGTTTTTCTCTAATATCATACGGATCAGTTTCTGCCGTTGTTGCATTAGGCAAGATGAGTGATGTTGTACATAATGGCTCATCTAACTCATCAACAATTAGCTGAGCAACATTGTTATCAGGCACACGAATACCGATAGTCTTTTTCTTAGGGTGCTGAAGGCGTTTAGGTACGTCTTTAGTTGCATTTAAAACAAATGTAAAAGGCCCTGGCGTTAATGATTTAATCAACCTGTAAGCATCATTATCTATTTTTGTAAAATTAGAAACATGAGCCAGATCTTTACAAATTAAAGTAAAGTTATGACTATCATTTAATTGGCGTATCTGCCTGATTTTATCTAACGCACGCTTATCGCCAATTTGGCAGGCCAATGCATAAGATGAATCCGTTGGCAGTACAATCACGCCCCCATTGCGCAAAATATCAACAGCTTGATGAATCAAACGTTGCTGTGGGTTCTCAGGGTGAATTTGAAAATATTGAGCCATCGGATATAGCGTACATGCATTGATCAAAAGAGGCTATTGTACCCTATCTTTCTGATTCTTTTTTTGCGACTTTATCACGTAAATAGACTGGCATCGCTTTTTCTACATCAACAGCTTTGTTTTGATTAAACCCTATAACACCTAAGTCAGCAATTGCTGAGGCTCTTGGTAAATGATCCACTTCAATATCTAATATCAAAGCGCCCAAACGATCTGTTAACTGCTGTTGATAAATACCCCAGCCAGAGCCTATCCCTACACCTTGTATGCTTGGAATAACGACATTTTCTGCTAAAGTGACAGCCTCTTCTCCAATTAATTCAGCATAGCCTTGGCTATTTTTTTGATAAGCAGCCCAGAATATTTCGCCCATACGTGCATCCATTGCTGTGTATGCACAATCTTTGTCTGTGTTTTTAAGATAATGCTGGGCAATAGCGGCTAAAGTTGAAACCGGCACAACGGGGAGATCAGCACCTAGAGCGATACCCTGAATAACCCCTGTCGATATTCTAACCCCTGTAAAAGACCCTGGCCCGCGACTAAAAGCTAATGCATCCAGTTGCTGAGGTTTTAATTGCGCATCAGCAAGTAAAGAATCAATCATGGGTAAAATCAATTTAGTATGTTCTCTTGGTGCAATCTCAAAAAGCTCCCTCACCTCACCATCAATATGTAGGGCGGCTGAACACGCTTCGGTTGATGTTTCTACTGCTAATAATTTCACGCTTTCACTCATCTTCATTATGTTTTTCATCTTGTATGCGGAAAAATTCACGCACACCTTCAATTTCTCTGGTTCTTTTCATCGCTGGTACGCTATTTAAAAACATGTGGCCATAAGCACGTTTTAATAAGCGCGGGTCACACACCATCAAAACACCGCTGTCATTGACATCACGAATCAATCGCCCTACCCCTTGACGCAAGGCAATCACCGCCGTCGGTAGTTGACGCTCAAAAAATGGATTCTGCCCCTGTTTTACCATCGCATTTAAACGCGCTTTTAAAACAGGATCACCTGGAGAGGCGAACGGTAA
>DAOVVZ010000172.1:0-4608 GCA_030636915.1 Methylomarinum sp.
AAATCAGGATCAAAGGCTGCAACGACAAAAATACTTGGGTTAGTGAATCCGCCAATCGCTACACACCAGCATGCAATAACAGGCAGTTCAACACCTGCACCATAAAAACCTAAATTAAATAATGCCATAAGTGCATAATCAACATGCGCTCTAATCATGGTTTTGTAATCAACTAAAAATTTCTCATCAATGCCTTCGATGGGAAACCAGCGAGCAAATGTCATCAGCCAAGCTGAAAGTATTAGTGCTGTCATACAAGCAACAGCGCCTATTAATAGAATTTCCATAATGTTTTTTATAGTGGTTTCAAAATTGATCATAAAGTATAGCTGAATCCAGAAGCTATAATAATTCTAATGAGCTCTTACTTTAATCAGTAGTCATAAACACAGTTTGCTAAAAACATAAAGTGTCACATAGGGTGCGTAAAATTATAAATATAATGGGCTTGCTGAGGAGACTTAAAGGTTTCTTATACAATTATTTCTCTGTAGAATTTACCTATTTATCATTGTTAATGGAGCAGCAGTCCAATGGGAAGAGCCTATCAAAACCGTAAAGAATCTATGGCTAAAACGTCTGATGCCAAGGCTAAAGTCTACAGTAAATATGGTCGTGAGATTTATGTGTGTGCTAAAGCCGGTGGTGTTGATGCCGAAGGAAATTTAGCCTTACGAGGGTTGATTGAGAGGGCAAAAAAAGATCAAGTGCCAACCCACGTTATTGAAAAGGCAATTGACAAAGCCAAAGGCGGCGGCGGTGAGGATTTTTCTCCTGCGCGCTACGAAGGTTTTGGTCCGGGTAGTAGTATGGTGATTGTTGATTGCTTAACAGATAACCCTAACCGTACTTTTGGTGATGTGCGTCAGTGCTTTACCAAAACAAAATGTAAAATTGGAACGCAAGGTGTGGTCAGTCATATGTTTGATCATGCGGCTATCTTAATGTTTAAGTATGATGACGAGGAAGCCGTGCTTGAAGCCTTGTTAATGGCAGATGTTGATGTGACGGATATTGAAAGTGATGACGGTAAAGTTACTGTCTTTGCGCCTCATGTAGATTACTTTAAAGCTAAGCAAGCATTAACAGATGCTTTAGGTGAAATTGATTTTGAAGTGGATGAAATTCAATTTGTACCAAAAAGTACAACGCCAATCAGCGGTGATGATGTGGTGATGTTTGAAAAATTTATCGATATGTTAAATGATCTGGACGATGTGCAAAATATTTATCATGATGCTGAGTATTAAGGGTATATTAGTAGCTATGGTGTCACTTAATATAACTTGATATTTTCTTAGAAGGTTTGTGAGTGTACCATTTAATTTATTGTACGAGTTAAAGGTACTGTGAGAATAAAATACCAAATTCGTTGGTGAATTTATACCAAGCATTGAATGTGCCCAATGTTTGGTTTATTTTAATTTATAGAGCATGGAGATATTAAAAATGAAAAAAATTATTGCCGGTTTAATGTTGATGTTAGTCACTTCTGTTTCATATGCTGAAAGTTATACGTGTACTGGTTATGCCAATGGTTCTATAGTTGGGACTCCACTAAAAGTAAATGCTACAAAAGTAGCTATTGCAGAAGAAAAAGCGGCTGATCGCATGAAAAAGGCAGGGTTGGAAGTAGATTACGTACACTGTAAGTAAGCAAAGCTAGAAAATTTGGTGTGTTGGAATTGCGTATTGGTTTTGCGAGTAAGATGATTCGCAAAGTTTTTGATAGTGTCTGGTAGGTTGGATGCTGCGATAGTGTAATACAACATTTGCTTAGGGTGAGTGGCGGAATGCGTTAACTTTTTTCCGCCCTTGCACCCATTTTACGAGTTAAGGTTTTAAATTCAATTATCATAATTATATGCATATCAGCTAGAGCCTATCTTGTATTGATGAATTCATCAGTTTAAATTACAGACTTGTGACAATAATATTATGGTGATGTATGGGGACCTTTTCAGAATTGCATGTTGATCTTCGACAGATGGTTATAGCTATTGAAACAGCGGTTTCTTTAGTGGGGATGAATGATACAAATCATGGGAAGCGTGTTGGCTATATTGCTAGTCAGTTAGCGCATCAGCTTGGTTTTAGTGACCGGTCTAAACAGTTCTCATTTGATCTTGGCTTATTGCATGATTGTGGTGTTTCTACGGAGCAAATGCATTCTAGTCTTGTTAATCATTTTGACTGGAGTGATGCGCATATTCATTGTGAAATTGGGCATCGTTTATTAAAGGATTTTGAGCCATTAGCTAAGTTTGCAACGCCTATTCTTTATCATCACACACGATGGGACGTACTTAAAGAGCTTGATGTTAATGGGCAAGATGCGCGTATGGCGAACCTTATTTTCCTATCTGACCGTGTTGATGTGTTAGCCGCAGCTCATTATGAATCTGATATTTTACTGGCTAAAGAGGAAATAGTTAAATCAATCGTCGGTTATGGAGGGACATATTTTGATCCTCTGATTGTGAGTGCCTTTCAGCAAGTAGAAAAGTCTGAAGCCTTTTGGATTGCTTTGGAGGATAGGCATATCACACGCTATACATGGGATATGGGGCAATTTGAAAGTAGTCAATTGTTGAGTTTATCTCAATTGAAACAGCTTTCATTAATTTTGGCTTATATCGTTGACCAGAAAAGTCCATTTACGGCTCAGCATTCGGCAAAGGTCGCAAGTTTAGCGCGATATA
Organism: Methylomarinum sp.; assembly: GCA_030636915.1. Classification (GTDB taxonomy): domain Bacteria; phylum Pseudomonadota; class Gammaproteobacteria; order Methylococcales; family Methylomonadaceae; genus QPIN01. Next base: position 2,703 of record DAOVVZ010000172.1, read on the forward strand.
TTGCATCATCTTTGGGGTTGTTAAGTGAGCAGTGTGAAAAAATTGAAATTGCAGGTTTATTGCATGATCTTGGTAAGCTTCATACTCCTGATAATATACTAGAGAAGCCTAGGGGTTTAAGTTGTGTTGAACGTTCGATTATGAATCAGCATAGTTTTGAGACCTATGAGATTTTACGACATATCAAAGGGCTTGGTGAAATAGCTCGTTGGGCTGCATTTCATCATGAAGGTCTTAATGGTGGAGGGTATCCGTTTCATCCCGATAAGAGCGATTTAAGTATTGAAGCACGAATTATTGCTGTGGCAGATGTCTTTCAGGCACTTGTGCAAGATAGGCCGTACAGAGCTGGAATGACATTAAATAAGGTTATTGATATTATTGATGATTTTGTCAGTAGTGGAAAACTTGATAAGAATATTGTAGAACATACAAAGAAGCATGCGGAGGCGTGTTTCGAAATTGCAAAGAGTCATAGTGAAGAGGCAAATCATAGTTCCTTTAGTATGTTTGGAACGGATGACACCAAGTACTCGCTTTAAACTCGTGCAGCTTGAAGGAATCAAGTAGGCTGAAAAAAGTGAAGACTTATAATCCCGCTAAAAATATTCAGTTTTAAAATGTCATTGTTGCCCCCCCTTTAATTAACCTTGTTGTGTCTTTTTCTTCAGAATAAGCCGTATTTATGGGTGTATTCATTTGTTTGAAAGTAAGATGATGTTTGATGGGGTGGAGGCTGTAAGAATATTAATAAGGTTCAAGTATTACTTTTAAGTTGCCAAAGTGATTCTATAAAAAGCCTGATGGTTTTCAATATTTCAGCTAATAAAACCGTTGTGTTTTATGGTATCCTAGTCGGCTTGATTTGATGAGGGATGCTATGCGGACTCGCGTTAAAATTTGTGGATTTACTCAGGTAGAAGATGCAGTGGCTGCGGCTAAACTGGGCGTTGATGCAATTGGCTTGGTGTTTTATCCACCTAGTCCTCGTAATGTCAGTATTGAACAAGCAATAAGTATCGTTAATGCATTGCCTGCTTTTGTGACGGTAGTCGCACTATTTGTTGATGAGCAGGAAGCAAAAATACGTGAAGTATTAGGTAAAGTATCTGTTGATTGTCTTCAGTTTCATGGTGATGAGACGGCTGATGCATGTAGGCTTTATAATAAGCCGTATATGAAGGCGATCAGAATGAAGCCAGAGCTGGATGTAATGGTTATAGCAGAAGAATATAAGGATGCATCCGCTTTGTTGCTGGATGCATATCACCCTGGAATAAAGGGCGGTAGTGGGAGTCAATTTGATTGGGATTTAATTCCCAAAGATTGTACTTTGCCGGTGATTTTGGCAGGTGGCTTGCAAGTTGATAATGCGACGCAGGCGGTACAATCAGTTAAACCTTATGCGCTGGATGTCAGTAGCGGGGTTGAGAGTAGCAAAGGTATTAAGGATGTAGCCAAAATGGCTGCATTTATTCAAGCGATTAATGAAGGCGACAGGTAAATACATGTATAACATGCCGGATGAACGAGGTCACTTTGGCCCTTATGGCGGGATTTTTGTAGCAGAAACTTTGATGCCTGCTATTACAGAATTGAATGAAGCGTATCAGCGCTATATGAAAGACCCTGATTTTATTGCTGAGCTTGATGCTGATTTACAGCATTATGTTGGACGCCCATCGCCTCTTTACCATGCTGAACGCTGGAGTAGGGAGCTTGGTGGCGCGCAGATTTATTTAAAGCGTGAAGATTTAAATCATACGGGTGCACACAAGGTTAATAATACCATTGGTCAGGCCTTGTTAGCCAAACGTATGGGGAAAACGCGTATTATTGCAGAAACAGGTGCGGGGCAGCATGGTGTTGCAACGGCTACAGTAGCTGCAAGACTTGGCATAGAGTG
>DAOVVZ010000156.1:0-4863 GCA_030636915.1 Methylomarinum sp.
AATACTTATTTTCGGTCATACTTTAAACTTGATGCTGTGTTGGATGAGTGGCGTAGTACATGGTTTGAGGTTAAATTTTATTGAGTTTTATAATTGGAGTGTTTCTGATGAAGGCTATCCGTTTAAAACATTCTCAAAGAAAGGTAATAGATAATGTCTAATTTTTGGTTGGTATTAGGATGGGTGGGCTTATATGCGCCGGTGGCATTAGGTGCTTTAGGTAGTATTGTCGGCTGCTCAGTTGCGGGACAAGCAGCTATAGGCGCCATGCTAGATACTGAAATGGGGCATGGTCGATATGTTGGCGTATCTGCTATGCCTTCCTCGCAAGTGATATACGGCATAGTGGTGATGTTCTCCTTAAATCACCCCATTACATTAGTTAGCGCCCCCGGCGTTTTTGTAGTGGGTGTATTGTGTGGGTTGGCATTAATGTTTAGTGCTATTTATCAAGGACAGTGTTGTGCTTCTGCCATACATGCTTCAAAAATTAAGCCTGAAATTTTAGGTCTATCTGTTGCTCCCGCAGCTATTGTTGAAGGCTTTGCTGTTTTCGCTTTTATTTTCGCTCTGGTTATTAGTAATGGTATTCCACAGGCATAGCGTATGACTGATCAACAATCACAATATGCTTCATCGGGTGTGGAAGCACTGATAGAGCGTTTAAAAAACGAAGGCGTCGCTGCAGGACAAGAAAAGGCTGAAGATATAGTCATCAATGCCCAAAAACGTGCCGAATGGATTATAGAAGAGGCAGAGCTTGAAGCCAAAATATTATTAGATAATGCACATAAAGAAGTAGAGGCTTTAAAAAGATCGGGGCAGGATGCCTTAAAACTGGCGACTAGAGATGCCTTATTAAAGCTAAGGGATAGTTTGTTAGGTAGTTTTAGCCATGAAGTTATGCGTGTTGTGGGTGAACAAATGACAGAGGATGCCTTCACCGAGAAATTAATTTTGTCGTTAGCGGGTGCAGTAAGAGAAAAGTCAGGGATTGATGAAAATAAAGCGATTGTTATTAGCTTACCTGAGCAGCGTATTGGTGTAGAAGAATTACGTCAGAACCCAGAAGAATTAAAGCAAGGACAGTTATCTCATTACACTGCGGCTATTGCTACCAATCTGTTAAGAAAAGGGGTTAGCTTTGAAGTTTCAGAGCAAATAAAAAACGGTTTATCTATCCGTTTAGTGGATGATGAAATGAGTATAGAGTTTACGGATGAGATGGTTTCTTGTCTATTATTAGAGCATTTGCAGCCGCGCTTTAGGGCGTTGCTACAAGGAATAGTTAAATAGCATTATGAATTATCCTGCTAATTGTAAATATGCTTTATTAATCACTAGTCTACCATCGCATAAAAATTCGTTATTTGATGAAAAGCATACCCCGCTTTCAAGAATACAGCTAGATAAACGTCTTGCGTTATTAGATGAAAAAGATGCCTCTGATTTGTTAAAGATTGAAGGTTTATTGCATTGGCCACAAATAAAAAATGAAATCGATTCAACTTTTGTCGATGAAACTCTATCTTCCATTGCATCTATTGATAATGATTTTATAAAAAACATTATTATTTGGCGATTAGAATTGCGCATTATTCTGGCTGCCTTAAGAATGCGAAATCAAGGTTTAAAACAAGCACCTGATGAAAAGCTATTTGGTTTTGATAGCTGGCATTTTTATATTTCTAATTACTGGCATGAAGCGGACTTTGGTTTAAGTCAACGGTTGCCTTGGGTGGCCAAAGTGAATGAATTGTTATTAGCTGGAAAAAGCTTTCAATTAGAGGAATTATTATTAAGTATCGTTTGGGAACATTATCAACGACAAAGTCTGGGGCATTATTTTGATTTTGAAGCGGTGATTATTTATGTGTTGCGCTGGGATATGATTTCACGCTGGAGTGGAAATGATAAAACATTAGCCCTGACACGATTTAATCATTTACTCGATAGCGGCTTACAACAGATAGATCTATGATGAAGGAAAAGCAAACCACTGCAAAAATTATTGCTGTTCAGGATGATATCGTTTCAATTAAAACAGATGCAGGTGCATCAACACCGTTAACTAAAAATGAAGTGGTCTATATTTTACCTAGCCGTAGCTCAACGCCATATACCGAACGTTTAAAAGCTGAAGTATTACGCATTAAAGGCGATACGGCAGATGCTCAAGTGTATGAAAGTACTCAGGGCGTAGGGGTAGGTGATCCTGTCGAACAAACTGGCGAAATGCTTTCGGTTGAATTAGGGCCAGGCTTGTTAGGGCATGTTTATGATGGCTTGCAAAACCCCTTGCTTGATCTGGCTTCTGGGTATGGTTTTTTTTTACCAAGAGGGCTAGATTTGCCGGCTTTGGATATCAACGCAAAATGGGCATTTACACCTTGTGTACAAACCGGTGACATTTTAAAGATTGGTTCTGTGATTGGTACAGTTATCGAGAGAGGCTTTACACATAAAATCATGTTACCTTTTGATCTTGAGGATGAGGTTGAAGTCAGTTGGATTCAAGAAGGGCAGGTAACTGTGCTAGAGCCAGTTGCCAAAGTGATGTTGAAACAAGGAAAAGAAAGAATCATCACTTTGCGTCAGCGCTGGCCAGTTCGTAAACAAATTCCAGAGAAGTTGCTTAAACATAATGTGGTTCAAAGGCAATACCCTACCGAACCGTTAATCACCCATTTACGATTGATCGATACCTTCTTTCCCATTGCAAAAGGGGGAACGGGCTGTATTCCAGGGCCTTTTGGCGCAGGTAAAACAGTTTTGCAGAATTTACTTTCCAGAAATTCAGATGTCGATATTGTGATAGTCGTTGCTTGTGGTGAGCGTGCTGGCGAGGTGGTAGAAACCATAACTGAATTACCCAAAATGAGTGACCCCAAAACAGGGGGATCTCTGATGGATAGAACTATTATTATTTGCAATACCTCATCTATGCCCGTTGCTGCACGTGAAGCTTCTATTTATACGGGGATTACATTGGCTGAGTATTATCGTCAAATGGGTTTGGATGTCTTGTTATTGGCTGATTCCACCTCTCGTTGGGCGCAAGCAATGCGTGAAACATCAGGGCGTTTAGAGGAGATTCCTGGGGAAGAGGCTTTTCCGGCTTATTTGGACTCAGCGATAAAAAGTTTGTATGAACGAGCAGGGGTTGTTATTAATAGTGATGGATCTAAGGGAAGCTTAACCATGATAGGTACAGTATCACCAGCCGGCGGGAATTTTGAAGAGCCTGTTACCCAGTCAACTTTGGGTACGGTAAAAACATTTTTAGGATTAAGTTCGGACAGGGCATATAAACGCTTTTATCCTGCTGTTGATCCTTTGCTGTCATGGTCTCGTTATAGTGAACAATTAAATGCCTGGTTTGCAAAAGAACTAGATCCTAAATGGACCGAAAATGTGCATGAAATGCTTGGGCTGTTAGAAAAAGGTGAAAATATCTATCAAATGATACAAGTTGCTGGTGAGGAGGGTATTTCATTAGATGATTATGTGATTTATCAACAATCCCTGTTTTTAGATATGGTCTACCTACAACAAGATGCCTTTGATGAAGTGGACGTTGCCGTGCCGATAAACCGCCAAAAAGAAACCTTTAATAAAATAATAGCTTTGGTTAGAGCAAAGTATGATTTTACGGACCAGGAACAGGCAAGATCATTTTTTGTTAAATTAACAGGGTTATTTAAAAACTTGAATTATGCGCGATACAACTCAGCAGAATATGCAGGACTGCTTGTTAAAATACACACATTTTCTGAGAAAACGTTTTTGGATTGATAACTAAGTTTTTTGTAGCCTTGATGTAATGAAGTGAAATCAAGGTTACATTTGTTTTTAATTAAGGATTTAAATATGGAAAATTTTAATATTGATGCTTATAAACCCAAAGAAATTGCTAATCGTATAGAACAAATTAGCATTAGTAAAAGTACATTAGACCCCTATAGAGTCTTTGCACTTTCTTTATTGGCTGGTGCTTTTATTGCTTTTGCCGCAGTGTTTTATACTATTGTTATTCATGATTCCACGTTAGGTGCAGGTATTACCCGTTTAGTGGGCGGCTTTGTTTTTTCTCTTGGTCTGGTTTTAGTCATTGTTGCAGGGGCGGAATTATTTACTGGTAATAATTTATTAGTCATGGCCTGTGTTGATAAAAAAATAAGCTTTAAGCAACTGATGATTAACTGGGTCGTGGTTTTTTTTGGAAACCTTGTAGGGTCTTTAGGCGTAGTTTTTTTAATATACTTAAGCGATCAATGGTTAATAAGTGATGGAGCCGTTGGGGCTAAAGCTGTGATGATTGCCAATAGTAAAGTCAATTTAAACTTTGTTGTTGCTTTTTCTCGCGGTATTTTATGTAACGCCATGGTTTGTATGGCTGTGTGGTTATGTTTTGCGTGTCATACGGTTACTGATAAAATATTAGCGATTATATTTCCCATTGCGGGGTTTGTGGCGATGGGGTTTGAGCATTCCATCGCCAATATGTATTTTATTCCTGCGGGTATGATTGCACAGATGAATCCAGATATTAATCAGCTGATTAATGCTTCCGTTGATTTATCAAGGCTTAACTTTTCTGGGTTTATGTTTAATCTGTTTGCTGTCACGCTGGGAAATATTGTGGGTGGTAGTGTATTTGTAGGTATGATTTATTGGTTTATTTACTTAAGGGATTAAAGGTGATATATCCTATCTGAAAAAGAGTGTACTCATATTGGTAATTTGCTACTGATCCTATTTGTTAATACAATTAGATGGTGTGTTTATTATGGCTATAGTACCGAAGGAGTACAGGAAGCGAAGTAAGCGCTAGCGGAGAGAGGTATACGACGTTCTCTGTAT
>DAOVVZ010000019.1:0-9120 GCA_030636915.1 Methylomarinum sp.
AACAAAAGCAAATCATAATGGACACTGTTGAGGTCGCCACAGGTTCTTTTTTAGAAAACCTGCAAATTGGTGATATTAACCTAAAGCGTAGAAAACTCACATTAATTGGTATTATCAGCACCAATCAAAAACACCGAAAACACCGTAACCGCTATAAAGTACATAATCAGCATTTTTACTTTAACCCAGTAAAGCATTTTGAATTACAAGCACAAGATATGCTGGTTATATTAGGGAGAGAATATTCGATTGAACATTTTCAGGACCAAGTGGTAAAAAGTAAATTTGGTACGAGTATAAAATAATGAGAAAAATCGTTGTATTTGGTTATAACCGCTTGTCTTTCGAGGCTATCGCAAGACTCGACCAGGATTTATATGATATTGAGCTCGTGGAAACTGACCCAACACTGGTTTTATTAGCAGAAGAAAATGGCTTTAAGGTGATCTCAGTTGACTTTAGAAGTGATGATAACCTTAGATCTATAGGCATAGGTGAAGACATAGACACCATCTTCTGCTTCCTGCCAGAAGATTCTGCCAATGTTTTTTTAACCCTTTCCGCACGTGCGATTGATAAGAATTTAAACATTATCGCTATTGTTGAGGCTCCCCATTCATCGGAAAAACTCATTGCGGCAGGCGCCAATAAAATTATCGACCCCTATGAAATTTGCGGTCAAAGAATACACCAACTCATTAAAAAGCCCGATATTACCAACATTATTCAGCACACTGTTTTTGGCAGACATGATTTACATGTTGCAGAGGTTGTTATTCCTAAAAACAGTTCATTAGAAAACACCTACACCAGTGAACTTACTCTCACAGAACAGTATAATTTAGTATTGATCGGTATTATTGATAAAGAACTCGGCGAAGAATTGCATTTTGCTATCGGTGAGAAAGATCATAAACTGGATGCCGACGATATAATAGTAGTGCTCGGTTCATCACGGGAAATTAAAGCATTTAAAAAAGAGGTTGCACATGTTTGATTTAATAAAATTCACGCCTAGAATCTGGTTTTTTATAGGCTTTATCAGTTGTTTTTTAATGCTAGCGACTGGGGCTTACTTTCAATTTGTGGAAGAATTAGAACCTTGTCCATTATGTATATCTCAACGTATCGCAATCCTTGTTACCGGGCTAGTTTTTCTAATTGCCGCTATACACAACCCTAAAACATGTAGCTTAAAGGCTTATTCTATTATAGGTTTCATTACTGCGTTATTCGGTGCAGGCATATCTACTCGTCATGTCTGGATACAAAACCTTCCACCAGGGGATGTACCAGAATGTGGGCCTGGATTAGAATATGTTTTTGAAAACTTTCCATTGCTGGACACCATTAAATTAATGCTTAATGGCACAGGCGAGTGTGCTGACATATTATGGACATTTTTAGGTATTAGTATCCCCGGTTGGACTTTAGTTGCCTTTGTCGCATTGGCCACATTAAGTCTATTGCAACAATGGAATACTCCTCAATCAAACGCATAGGTGTCTTAAATGAAACATTTACTACTTGCCAGTTTATTTTTATGTTCTGCAACTAACCTTCATGCAACGGAAAACGGCTTATTGCAACAAGTGATTGATGGAAATCAGCGTTCTGCACAACATAAAAGTCGCGACCAATATCGGCACCCCAAAGAAACCTTGGATTTTTTTGAGCTTAAACCCAAGCTGACGGTTGTGGAGATATGGCCAGGAGGAAAAGCCTGGTATACAGAAATTCTGGCGCCTTACCTTAAAAATAATGGCAAACTCTATGCGGCACATTTCTCTGCCAACAGCGAGATTCCTTATTTCAGCAAGAGTTTACAATCATTTAACAAAAAAATGACAGCTCAACCTGAGTTTTATAAACAAGTCACTATCACTGCCTTACAGCCGCCTAATGCCTTAACAATCGCCCCTAAAGCATCAGCAGATAGAGTTCTGACCTTTCGTAACATCCATAACTGGATGAAAAATGAGCAGACTGAAAGCGTGTTTAAAGCCATGTACGATGCATTAAAACCGGGGGGTATCTTAGGTATCGTTGAACACCGCGCCTTAGCAGAAAGCACACAAGACCCAAAAGCAAAATCCGGCTATGTAACAGAAGCATATGTGATTGCTTTAGCAGAAAATGCAGGATTTAAATTTCTAGAAAAATCAGAAATTAATGCTAACCCAAACGACTCGACAATCCATCCTAAAGGTGTCTGGACATTGCCACCTACACTACGATTAAAAGATCAAGGTCGTGAAAAGTATTTAGCTATAGGGGAAAGTGACCGGATGACACTTAAATTTGTAAAACCGTAATTTATAAGTCATATTTCTAACCTTATACACATGAAAATTTTATATTTATATTAACCTCATCTAAAAAACCACAAGCACTTATTGACTTATATAACACACTGATAAATAAGAGATTAAACAACATGCGTCAAATTAACACAATCTAGCCTCCCCCCAATAAAAACGGGATTTAAGGTGGTTTAAAAAGCCTTAATCCACAGACTTATCCACAGCTTCTGTGGGTAACTTTATTTCTTCAATAACACTAAGCACTTAGCTTCTATTCATCAAAAAACAATCACAATTAATGGCTAACTTAAGCGAACAAAAAACAGCTATTATTAGAGTAGCCATACCTATTCCTTTAAACCATTTATTTGATTATTTAGCACCCGCTAATACCCCTGATATTTTTCCTGGCTGTCGCGTATTAGTGCCTTTTGGTAAATCACAAAAAGTAGGCTTTGTTGTTGAGACGGTTACTAATAGTGATATTAATTGTGAGCGCTTAAAACAAGCCATTGAAATTCTTGATAAAATACCCTTGATAAGTGACAAAGACATTCAACTACTACACTGGGCAAGTCGTTATTATCATCATCCTTTAGGTGAAGTATTTAGTGCGGCTTTCCCTGTTTCTTTACGTAAAGGCAAAACCGCCGTACTACCTCAAGAAAACTATTATTCTTTATCAGCTAAAGGTAAATGTTTAAATGTCGAACAATTAAAACGCAGTCCCAAACAACAGCAAATATTTCAGCTATTGCAATCATCCAGTTGCATACCTGCGTCAATACTTGCTCAAACAGATAAAAACTGGCGACCTGCAATTAAAGCATTGCTTGAAAAAGACCTCATCAACACCGAATTACGCACTAAATCTCCCGCCCTAGACTTATCATCAGGGACAGAACCCCCTTTACAGGCGAATGAGCAGCAACTTGAGGCCATCAATACCCTAATTACTAAATTGGGTTCATTCTCTGTATCTTTATTGGAAGGCGTTACCGGAAGCGGCAAAACCGAAGTCTACATGCAGGTTATTCAGAAAGTGCTGGATCAAGGTCAACAAGTGATTGTGTTACTACCTGAAATAACACTCACACCTCAATTAGAAGCCCGTTTTAAACAACGCTTTTCGGTTGCTCTATCACTCTCACATTCTAAGCTGACAGAAACCCAGCGTCACAATGCATGGTTGGAAATGCAACAAGGTCTGAGCGCCATTCTTTTGGGCACTCGCTCCGCATTGTTCACGCCATTAAAAAATGCAGGACTGATTATTTTAGATGAGGAACATGATGCCTCTTTTAAGCAACAAGAAGGTTTTCGCTTTTCTGCACGAGACCTTGCCATCGTTAGAGCAAAACTATTAAATATCCCTATTATTCTAGGAACTGCAACGCCATCACTAGAAAGCCTGCATAACGTAGAATCTAAGCGTTATCAGTTATTACATTTATCAGAAAGAGCAGGCGTTGCAATTAAGCCTAATTTTTTATTATTGGATATTCGGAATAAATATTTACAAGATGGGCTTTCAGAACCGTTAATAAAACATATTCAAAACACACTGGCTAAAAATGAACAGGTTTTACTGTTTTTAAATCGCAGAGGCTTTGCACCAGTTCTCATTTGTCATTCCTGTGCTTGGATTGCCCGCTGTCACCGTTGTGATACCAGTTTAGTAATACATTATGACGAAAGAGTCTTACGTTGCCATCACTGTGGCTACCAGCAACATTTAATTCAACAATGCCCTGCTTGTAAAACGGCTGATCTTAAACCACTAGGCTTAGGTACTGAGCGAGTAGAAAAAACCTTACACACCTTGTTTCCATCAAAAACCATCGTGCGACTGGACAGGGACTCAACCCAACGTAAAGGTTCTCTTGAAAATCACCTAGCTCAGATTAATCAAGGCAAAGTTGATATTATTTTAGGGACCCAAATGCTGGCTAAAGGCCATCATTTCCCTAATGTCACTTTAGTGGCTATTCTTGATGTTGATAGCGGCTTATTTAGTATTGATTTTCATGCCACTGAAAGATTAGCTCAATTAATCATTCAAGTAGGCGGTCGGGCTGGCAGGGCTGAAAAACCTGGAACCGTGGTTTTACAAACCCGTCAGCCTGATCATCCCTTACTGACAGTGTTACTTAAACAAGGTTATAACAGTTTTGCCAAAACAGCCCTGATAGAGCGAGAACAAGCCCAACTCCCGCCTTTTAGTTCGCAGGCATTATTTAGAGTTTATGCAATAAACCCTAATGACCCACAAATCTTTTTAAAAGCTGTTTGTAAGATTATCCAAACCATCAAGACAGATACACTCATATTAGGCCCTGTCTCAGCACCTATGGCAAAACGTGCAGCAAATTATCACTTCCAGCTTTTACTGCAGAACTCGCAACGGAAAAACTTACAGACCCTGTTAGTCCAATTGATCCCAAAACTTTACACCCTTAAAGAAAGTAAGAAAGTACGTTGGTCACTTGATGTTGACCCGATTGATTTGTATTAAATATCAAACATTAATAATAACCCTCCCTATAAATGATCGACTTCATCACAGCTCTCTAATTGCTTTAATCTCTTTCTTAAAACTGCGACTTTTCACACAAAACCTGCGAGAATATCGCGCTAAAGTGTCTACCGAACTAACAGATTAACCTGAGACTCCCATGAACACCACTCAATTCAAAAAAACAATGCTAGCAACAGCAATAGCTGTTTCACTGCTCCCCGTTTATACCATCGCTAGTCCAAATAAAGTCAAACAATTTGGTAAAAATGCACCATTTTTGATAGATGAATTACCCACAGGGAAAGTCAAATCAAAATTAAAATCATTAGCTTATGACAAACAACAAAAAGCCCTAAAATGGCTGCATTCATTTGCTTTTACCGAACATGATTTAAAACATATACAAATTGATAATGAAGGCGGCGTGCTATTTGGTGACTCTTTCGATATGCCAGAACCTGCAACGACTGTTACTGAATCGACCACACTACCTCAAACAATCAGTGCGGCAGATACATTTAAGCTACACAGCAACCCCGGCGCGACTAACGTTATTTATATTGATGTTAATGGGCATACATTCAGTAACACCGCCTGGAGCTCGTCAACCATTGAAGCCCGTCCATTTGATACCGATGGTAATACAGCCTCTTTTAGTAGTGCTGAATTATCTCAAATAGCTGAAATATGGCATCGCATTGCTGAAGACTTTGCGCCTTTTAATACCGATGTGACCACCGAAGAGCCTTCAAATTTTGGTCCGACGACTGGCCGTATCTTAATCACCCACAATCAAGAGGTGTCAGGCAAAAACATGCCTTACTCCACTGCGGGTGGCGTTGCTTATGTCAACGTTTGGGGCCGAAGTAACTATGCCAGTTACTACTCTCCCGCTCTGGTTTACTACAACAACCTAGCCTCATACGCGCCTTATATTTCAGAGGCAGCCTCTCATGAAATGGGGCATAACTTAGGACTTTCTCATGATGGAACCTCTACACAAGCCTATTATGGCGGTCACGGCAGTGGCTTTGTCTCTTGGGGTGCTATTATGGGGGTTGGCTATTACACCAATGTCACACAGTGGAGTAAAGGCGAATACACCGATGCCTCACAACAGCAAGATGATATTCAACTCATAACCAATCACCTAAACAGTAGGGCTGACGACCATGGCAATGATATATTCAGCCCGACTGCATTATTAGTAGATGTACAGGGTAATATTAATGTTACTTCACCAGAAACAGATCCTCTAAACCTTGCCAAAGAGAACAAGGGCATTATTGGATCTAGCAGCGATGTTGATTATTTTAGCTTTAATGCTGGCACAGGCCCTTTAGACATTATTGTAACTCCCGCATGGGACTCTTTTTATAATAATGCACGACGAGGTGCCAATCTTGATATTAAAGTAAGTCTTTATAATTGGGAGGGTCAATTAATCACAAGTAATGATCCATTAGATGAAACAGATGCCCAAATCAGCACCAGCGTAAGCCAGGGACAATATCTGCTTGCAGTAAGTGGCGTAGGCAATAGCGTATCGCCTTATTCAGATTACGGTAGTTTAGGTCAATATTTTATTTCCGGGAAAATTGAACCATTCAGTACGGTAACTGATAATATTCCGCCCTCACCAAATCCTATGGGCTGGGCAGTTGCACCCTACAGCCAATCACGAACCAGCATTAGTATGCAGGCAAGTACTGCAACAGATGAATCCGGAGGCATTCAATACAACTTTATCTGTGTAAGTGGCAGCAATTGCACAGATAGTGGCTGGCAATCATCTAGTCAATATACCTCAACAGGGTTACTTGCTGGAAGCAATTACAGCTTTCAGGTTATTGCTAAAGACCTCTATAACAACACAACCCAGCCATCATCTACAGCCAGTGCCAACACAGCAGCTAACAATCCACCATTAACAGCTAATAGTAGCATTAGCACTGAAGAAGACCAAAGCGTAATAATCGACTTAGCCGGTCAATCATCTGATGCTGATGGTGATACATTAAACTTCACTATTCAATCTCCAGCCATTAATGGAACCATCACTAACCTTAACAACGGCTCTGTTAGTTATGTACCCAATAACAATTTTAATGGTACTGATAGCTTTAACTATTCGGTAAACGATGGTTTTGGCGGTACCGCAAATGGCAGTGCATCCATATCTGTCATCGCAGTAAATGATGCCCCTGTTGCTTCAGCATTTGCTCCCGCTAATAGTGAGGTACTCAGCATAGACTTTTCTTCAGTAGATTCTTTTGATCCTGATGGCAATAACACCCTTAGCTATAACTGGAATTTTGGAGATGGAAATAGCTCAACTCAAGCTAACCCAACTCATAGTTATTCTATTGGTGGCAGCTATAACGTCACTTTAACGGTTAAGGACGATCATAATATAACTGATTCTGCGAGCATCACAGTAACATTAACAGATCCGGCAACCTTACCTCCGGAGACTCCAAATAACCTATCCTATACAGTAAATAAAACTGTGACAGGCCGAGGTAAAAACAAAATAGTGAGTGGCACAATTGTATTAAATTGGGAATCTTCTAACTCTGCTAGCCATTACAATGTCTGGCGCTGTGAGGAAATCACGACAGGCAAAGGAAAAAACAGAAGCACAAGCTGCTCATATATCTTGTTTGACACATCAGACACTATTTCATTTACCTCGTTATTACCTGGTAGCACTGTAAGGTTTAAAATCAGCGCAGAAAACAGTAATGGCAGTTCCAGTTTCAGTAACGAAGTTATCATTAAACCTTAAGTTTTCACACGTCCTTTCTCCAGTTCCTCACTAGAGAAAGGACGCTAAAACCATAGACTCCTTTCTATAAATGACCGTATGTTTTGCAACGCTTTCATACATCATTCCTGCGCACCGCATCTAAGTACCATTAAATCATCAATTCCGACTAAAGACCTCAGGAACCCCTATCACAGAGTGTTCACTCTCAAAAATAATCAAAAATATCAGTGCGTAGGTTGAGGTGAGTTTGCGAACCCCAACGCTCATTCGTTCCACCTTGTACATCGGCTCGTCAATAATGCATTTCAATTACCTTGGTTGAAAATGTTGGGGTTCCTTTCGTCACCCCAACCTACCGTGCTGAGCATTTACATGGTTTCAAAAATTAATACAGATTATTCTGTATACTATTTAAGATGAATTTTTCATACAGCTTAAATAGCAGCGAATAACATGAAAGTTAAACCATCCATTTTTTTAATACTGATACTGCTTTCAAATACAATTCCTAAGGAAGCAAATGCTAATAGTATTGTCTGTATGAAAAGCTCTTTGGGTGACTATTGTCTAGAGTTATTTGATTCTATTGCACCAGTTACGGTTGCTAATTTTTTAAGTTATGTGAATGAAGAGCAATACAATAAAATAATTTTTCATCGTAGTGTTCCGGGGTTTATCTTACAGACTGGCGGGTTTACGATTACTAGTGATGTTAAATTACAGGAAATCACTAATAAAGGGACCGTTATTAATGAGTTTAACTTACCCAATACTCGTGGAACAATTGCTATGGCAAAAGTTGGCGGTGCCCCCGACAGTGCGAGTAATCAATGGTTTATCAACCTTGCTGACAACACCGCAAATTTAGATAATCAAAATGGCGGTTTTACTGTATTTGGTCGAGTAATAGATGATGGTATGCAAGTGATAGACAGTATCTCTAATTTAACTGAATTTAATTTCGGAGGGGTTCTAGCTGAGACACCAACCATTAATTTCACTGGGGAAGGGACTGTTAACCAAGATAACTTTGTCTTTATTGAAAATGCACAAACACTGATAGCAGATAAAAACACAGCAAGTTTTCAAAGTAATTACCTTATTGTCGTTATAGATGCGGGTAACTTAGGTGTTTTTAATAGTAAATTTAAGTTGATCCAAGCTAACTCGCAATTTTTATTTACCCTAGACTTATCCATATTAAGTCAAGCATCCGAAAACGCAATATCGCAAGGCATATTTAATCCATCAACGGGAATCCTAACACTTCCTAAAGTTAAGTTAAGTGAAGAAAATATACTTAATAATGTTGTGTTACAGCTTACTGATAGCATTAACTTTACTTTCACCTTACAAAGTATTGATGGTCAAGTGTATTAATTTAAAGGCAAGCGTTTTTAAGTCTTTCCTCTTCTCTGTCACTCTCCGTAAAACAAAGGGGCAGCCATTAATACCGCTACCAGTGCGTAGATTGGGGGGAGTTTACGAACCCCAATGCACATTCGTTCCACCTTGTACATCGGCTCGTC
>DAOVVZ010000028.1:0-8424 GCA_030636915.1 Methylomarinum sp.
CAGCTTTTCAATTTGCGAGATTTCATTCTCATTAGGAAAAAGTGACAGCATTTCAATCGTGGCATCTTTACCAAATGCTAACTCCATTGCCTCGTTTTTGCTGTAATAAATTTTTCCATAGCAGGGAAAAATAATTGCAAATAGCGACAATGCTACGACTGTCCGTTTTCCGTACTTTAATAGTGACATGTTGTGTAGTGATATATCAGCAAAAAGTTTATTATCATAAAGCAATATGACAATTAACTGAATAGGTGGATCAAGCTTTCGCTTCGACCACCTTACATCTTAAGACGATTAGATTAGGGCGGAGGGACATTACACCCAACCGCCCGGCTTTAACTGTGTTAGAAAATAAAACCTACCCCCAGGTTAAAATCATCTGGCAAATCGCCTCCTTTAGAATCCATATTACGATAATCTGCCTTAATCACAACATTTGGAATGGGTTTATAATTCACACCTACTTGGAAAATCTCTTTATCCTGCGTTAAATCATCTGCAAATCCAGTAGGTGCACTAGCAATAGTATCCAGTCTTTCATAACGGAAAAAAGGTGCTAAATACTGAGCTGTTTCTGGAAACAAATGCGGCATAATGTCATAACCCGCTTCAGCATACCAACCAAAATTTTCTTCACCAATAGTTTCACCTGAATCTGCACTCAAGACAGCAGCATCATCAATAAGCCCCCAAGAACCCAAGGTTCTAAATTCAAGACCACGGTATTTCCATTGCAGATGCGCTTCATACAGTTGTGTAAAAGCATCAACCTGCTGACCATCAAATGTTTGTTTTTGTCCCGAATTTCCCAAATAAGCTGAACCACCAAAACTCACGCCAGGTAATTGCTCAGGTGCATAATCAAGACGTCCAACAAAAGCTAAATTCTCTGCTTTAGCTTTACTGCCTTTTTGTCTACCGCCACGAATACCTGAAGATGAAAATCCCTTGGCATCCATTCCATTTACCACATAAGAGGTATAAGTCAGGCCAGGCATCAATTCACCAAACAGGCCGACACCTATTTCACGCCATGTACTTGGTATAATAGTGCGCTCAACTTCTGGGCGATTATTCCCAAAATAAAATGGAGGCTCATGAATCTGATTAAGAAACCCCATAGGCATTAACACCATACCTGCACGAATATTAGCCATTGGATCTAACAAAAAATCTAACGCAGCAAACTCTACCGAAACAGAACCGCTTTTACCCGTTGAAGCATGTTCAAACTCAATTTCACTATTAAATAGAATATTATCGGTAAATTTATAGCCTGTATATAACACTAAACGTTCAAAATCGGCGTTATCTTTTTTGGCCTTTTCATCACCAACGGCGGTCTGATAATTAAATTCCCCATAACCACCAACTGACAAGCCTTTACCCACCTGATAAACCTTAGAAGCAGCAGGCCCCAAGCCATAAGCACTTTTATACTCAATATCTTCTGGAATAAACATCTCCGTACGTATTTTTTCTACTTCTTCAGCCAACACATTAGTTTTGTGATCTAACACTGCCACACTGTTATCTTTTGAGGTCTTGGAAACAGCCTCCAACTTTTTACTCATGTGCTCAATACGTTGTTGCTGCGCCTGGATAATTTTCCACATATCCTCCATCGTTTGAGGTTTATTCAAATCACCTTCTGCTGCATAAACAGCACTACCAAAGGCAATTAGCATTATAAAAAAACAACATTGTCGGTTAACCATCTTCATTAGCTCTTCAAAAAAAACAAAGCGTAATTTTAACTAACAATAAATATAAATGCAAATCATTCTCATTTGAGGGGTTAACAACTGTTTAATGCAGTCCCTGAAAATAAAGCCAATAAAACTAAAACAACAAACTTAAATGGATATTAAGGAACGTGCATGGAATAAGTTTGGCAACAGCTACTACAAAGCTTACGCTCCCTGCTAACGCACCGTATTTTTTCAAGCAAAAAATAATTATTGGGATATAGTTACCTGAAGCAAGGTACATAAAAATAATTTCGACAACTACACTTGTCCAAACTATTTCATGCGCGTTCCTCAGTGAAAATTTTCACCTCATCGTCCTTACCTCCTCTATTTAAGGAACCTCTGATCAAGTCATGAACTTGTACCTTATGCTCAGGATATCCAGCTTCCGCGTTAAAAATCTTCGCAATAGCTTGCTATTACGTGCAATTTTTGCCTTGAATCTAAATATTCTGAACATAATCTACTTCGCCCAGACTTAATCAGAGGCTCCTTAAGTAGATAACATTAGCAGCCAAATATGCCATGATCGACAAATTCATAAAAATAGAGCGTCATAACAGCAATTTTAGCTTCACCTTATACATTATTGGCAGTCTATTGCTAGGAATTGCTTTTGGTTTGTTTTTTGGTGAATATGCAGCAAAATTGCAAATCCTCGGTGATATATATGTCGGCCTGCTGCAAATGACAGTGTTGCCCTACATTATGTTTGCCCTAATCGCCAATATCGGCCGACTTAATTACTTTGAAGCGCAGTTGCTAGCCCGACAAGGCTTATTAGTATTATTAATTCTGTGGCTGATTGGCATGTTCAGTGTCTGGTCAATGTCTATCGCTTTACCAAAACTTGACCATGGTGTTTTTTTCAGCTCCTTGCTGGTAGAAAATGCCTCTAAAATTGATTTTCTGCAACTGTTCATTCCTGCTAATCCTTTTAAATCGCTTACAGAGAATGCTGTTCCCGCAGTGGTTTTATTCAGCATGATGTTTGGCACTGCCTGCATTGGTTATAAAGAGCATAAATCTTTATTAAAGCACTTCGACCATGTTGCTAAAGTCCTGTTACGGGTGAATAGTTTTGTGGTCATGCTGACACCGGTTGGTGTGTTTGGCATCGCCGCCAGTGCTGCTGGCACACTGACACTGGAAGAGTTCGGTCGGGTACAGGCGTATGTACTCATGCTGATAGCTGCAGTATTATTGGCCTCCCTGGTGGTTATGCCCTTGCTGATTATCAGTTGTACGCCATTCAGCTACCGACAAATCGCTCGCGAATCGAGAAATGTGTTGTTGACCGTTTTTGTAGTGGGCAGCGTATTTGTCGTCATTCCTTTGCTAATCAAAGGAATAACCCGGCTATTTCATGCCCATGTCACCACAGAATCTGAACATGCTCGCATACCTGATCTAGTGCTACCGTTAGCCTACCCTTTTCCTGACATGGGCAAATTGCTCAGCCTCGTGTTTGTGGTTTTTGCCGCCTGGTTTTATGACAGGCCTTTGAATTTCCTTGACTACCCAGCAATGCTCACCGTTGGCTTATTTTTAAGTTTCGGTAAGTTGATTACTGCGATCCCCTTTTTGCTTGATCTTTATCGCATACCAGACGATATTTTTAATCTGTTCATGACAGTCGGGGTGATTTGCGGGCGTGTTGCGGATGTCGCAGGTGCCATGCACTTAATGACCTTCACCATTCTGACCACCGCACTGATGACAGGCTCATTTAAAATAAAGTGGCGAATGCTAATCCGCAACGGGCTGCTTAGTTTATTACTTTTTTTTTGCGTTGGTCTGGCAATTCGCACTTTTCTTCAAAGCCAAACTAATGGCGACCTTCAGAGTCCGCAAATTTTGCAAATGCAGCTGTTAAACGATCGCGTTCCTTACACAGTATCCAATCTTTCTCAGCCTAATCCTGTCTCGCTTACACCTAACCAGCATTTAATAGACAGAATCCGGCAGCACGGTGTTATCAGAATCGGCATTCATGAAGATAGCTTGCCTTTTTCTTTTTACAACGGTAACAGGCAACTGGTCGGATTTGATATCGACTTAATGATGTATCTTGCTGAAGACCTGCAAGTCGCTATTGAATTTATACCTTATGAGAGCGAATACCTGATACAGCAACTGGAAGAAGATCATTTTGATATTGCAGTTTCAGGTATCACACCCAATCTTGGATTACTTGCTTCTACGCGTATTTTATATAGTACAAGTTATCTGGACGTACACCTGGCCTTAGTTGTCCCCGACCATAAACGTAATCAGTTTAACAATATCAAATCGATTAGATCACTCAAAAACGTACTCGCTGGAGTACGCAAAGAAAGTAATTTAGCTGCTCGTATTAATCATCTTTTTCCTGATTTTAAAGTCACTGAACTGGATTCCGAAGCCGATTTTTTTAACCGCAAAGAAGTCCAGGATCAGGTTCTGCTGACAACTGCGGAAGGCGGCTCTGCCTGGACGCTGCTATATCCTGATTATGTTGTAGTCAACCCCTTTGCAAACCGCCAAGGAGCACCATTAGTCATTGCTGTAAGCGGAGAAGATCTAATACTCGAACACTTCATCAGCACCTGGATTAAATTAAAACAAACTGATGGAACCATTGACGCTTTATTTACGTATTGGATTCGCGGTGAAATAACCGAGAAACCTGAGCCCAATTGAAGCGTTATGACACATAGATTGTGAACTAAATATACTTCGCACAGCCAGGGTTACGGATTTCTAGCGGCTGATTTTATGCCGGTTTCAGCATCTTGCTCTCGACAAAAATCAACTCACTATTTATCCGTACCCGTGACCGCGCGAAGTATAATACCAATCCCAATATATTTTTATATTAAAAAGTGATGTATCTATGCCTGTATGAAGCATCGCGGAATACAGGATGAATTGCACGTTTATTCCCGTATTACGCGATGCTCCATACGGGCTACGACCTACAAAGCCAAAAGAACCTTTCAGAAACACCCTTCACCTTGTTGTTTACACGAAACAAAACATCGCTTTAATTTTCCTTGTAATACTCCTGTAATAATCATTTCTTATCATTGTGTCCAGTTTTTACAACAAATTTCTTTTTCATACAACTAAGGGCTCATTTTGATGAAACTTAACAAACCAACCAAAATATTAGCGCTAGGTGCTGCCGTAACATTGAGCAGCATGTCAGCACAAGCAGCAGATAAAGAATTATTGGATATGCTGTTACAAAACGGTGCAATCAAACAATCTCAATATGACAGCTTGATTAAAAAAGAAACTATCAGTAAAAAAGATGTTAACGACATTAAAATCAAACTAAATAAAAAAGGTCTACAGTTTGCAACAGCTGATGGTGAATACAAAATGAAAATTGGTGCTCGCTTACATGCGGATGCTACTTTCCACAGCGGTGATAATAAGCTTGAATCTGGTGACCGCGCTACTAATGGTACAGAGATTCGTCGCGCCCGTATCTACCTAAAAGGTAACATGGGAAAAGACTTTAAATACTTATCTGAATTTGATTTTGCTGATAACAATACTGCTATTAAAGATTTGTTCCTAACATACACTGGATTAGACTGGTTAGAAGTCACAGTTGGTCATCAGAAACAATCTATCAGTATGGAATTACAAGAAAGCTCTAACGACATTATGTTCACTGAGCGTTCTTTAGTTAATACTATTACCGGTCATGCATTTGACCGTGCGATCGGTTTACACCTTAAATCGAAGGGAAAAAATTGGTCAGCACAAATTGGTGCTTACGGTGAATCTGTTGACCCAAGTAAAGTTGCTGGTGACGAAGGCTGGGGCATGACCTCTCGTGTGACTTATTCACCAATCAACACTAAAAACCAGGTTGTACATTTGGGTGCATATGGCGGTTTTAGAGAAACCAATGACAATAACGACATATTAAATGGCGGAAAAAATACTGATATAAAATATGAAACTACTCATATGTCAAACTTCTATTTAACCGAAGCAGACAACATAGCCAATGTTGAAAACCTTTCAATTGGCGGTATTGAAGCGGCTTATATGCAAGGGCCTTTTTCTGTTCAAGGTGAATATGCTTACTCTTGGTTAACACGTGATGGCGCACCTAGTGTAGATTTCAATGCCTTTTATATACAAACTGGCTGGACATTAACCGGTGAATCTCGCTCTTATAAAGGGTCTGACGGCGAATTCAAACGCTTAAAACCAGCTAAAAACTTCAGCTTAAATAGCGATGGCGGCTGGGGGGCAGTGGAACTGGCAGCACGTTATGACCAATCTGACATGACTTCAGGAAATGTGCAAGGTGGCGGTGAAAAAGCAGTAACTGTTGCTTTAAACTGGTACTTAAATGAAAATGTACGTCTAATGGCTGATTACCGTACAGCCTTTGATGTTGACAAAAGCGCAAGATTTGCTAATGAAGACCAAGGCGACCTTGAGTCTATAGACACCTTCACCCTACGTTCTCAATGGGCATTCTAAATTTAATTTAGAATGGTTCAAAAAAGAAAAGGCCGACATTTTGTTGGCCTTTTTTATGCAAAAAACAAAAGTATTTGGTTAAACATTATTCCCTTGTAAATCCACTACCTTGACATTTTCTACTCCAAATACCTGTATCCCTTTTCTAATAACCGATGAGTAGTGCTCATGTAAATGTCCATGAAAAACCTTACGCACACCCATCGCCTCAGCTAACTGATCAATAGCAATAAAACCATGTTTATGACTTCTGGGCGCTTCATGTGTGACTAAAACATCTGCTTTTAATTTTTTAAGTGCCGCCCATTCGTCATACCAAATGGCAGACTGGTACTTTAAAGACAGTTGTTCGGGTTCATGCTTTACAGATAGCGAGCTCAAATAATGCTGCTTACTCTGCCACTTAGGCGCGCGTGGTGGATACCAGACTCGTCCTAAAAATATCCCCCCTAGACCTGCAATTCTTAACCCTGCAATTTCTTTAACTTTAAGATGCAACCCCCACCCCGCTAACTGAGAATTAAACAGATTGTGGTGATGAATAGGCAGATCAAAATCATGGTTCCCAGGAATCCACCAAATCTGGGTTTTATCTTTAATGGCTTTAAGACACTGCTCTAATGGTTCCTTTAATTCATAATCACCTAATAACACCACAGCTTCTGGCTGATGAGTCTCTACCGCAGCAATTAGTGGTTCAAAATCACCATGCGGATCACCGGCAAATAAAATTCTCTTTTCGTCAGACATTAATTAGCGATTCCATTATTTTCAATTAAACCATGTTGGTTTCAGTACTGAGTTGGCCTTAAAGTAATCAGATAATGCCTTTAGCCTTGATGTAACAACGTGAAATCAAGGTTTCTTTTCCATCTATTCCTTGATTCCGCTACACTGCATCAAGGCTACATTGACGTATCAACCATCATATTGCCAATTAAACGTTGTTACAATACAACTAAACACTTCATCTAATGGTGCTTTAAGCTCAATATTTTCATTTGTTACTGGGTGCTGAAAGCTTAAACCCACTGCGGCTAATAATAGCTGCTGACAATCAAATTGCTTTCTAAAAAAGTCATTATGTTTACCATCTCCGTGAGAGGTATCCCCCACAATAGGGTGAAAAATATGCTTTAGATGACGGCGTAACTGATGTTTTCTACCGGTCTTTGGCGATAAAGACAACAATGAATAACGGCTGCTTGGATATCGACCCACTGCATAGGGTAATTCTATCTTATTAAGCCGCTGGTAATGCGTTATTGCATCTTGCGCAGCTTTGTCTTGGTTTGCTTTAGCATCGGTCATTTTATCCAGCTGTTCCTTTAATGGATAATCAATAATGTCAGATTCTAGTGTATAACCCCTAACCACTGCTAAATACTGTTTTTCTATTGATTTACTGGCAAAGCTCTCCATCATTTCTCGAGCTGTTTCTGAATCTAAAGCAAATATTAAAACCCCAGCAGTAGGCTTATCTAGACGGTGTACGGGGAAAACCTTTTTGCCTATCTGATCTCTTAATAGTTGTACTGCGAAACGCGTTTCGTGCCTGTCTATATTGCTTCGGTGAACTAACAACCCCGCGGGTTTATTAATCGCCACCAAATAGTCATCCTGATAAAGTATTTCCAACATGTTTAATTTGATTTTCTGTCGATAAGATCAATTGCATTTTATTAACTCGTGAGAGTTTTTTTATTTCTATTTCACGCTTACTGGCTGAGCTTCTATCATGTCCGCTTTCTTGATAAACTAGCTGCTTGGGTTTGCGTCCTCTAAAATATTTTGCGCCTTTTTGTGTTTCATGTTGTGTGTATCGTTTTTCCACATCGGTACTTATACCCGTATAAAGCGATCCATCAGTACAGTGGATCATATATACAAACCAGCCACTCAAACTCTATTACTCCTTTTTAGGCCCTACTTTTAAATTGAAAGCCACTGCACTTGCTAAGGCGACAACGATATAAGCATAGCGAGAAACGAACATCAAAACACCATCTCGACTATGCATTGCAGCATCTTTAATACTTGGGTTGACAAAATATGTCCAAAGCAAAGAAACCACAAAATAAATACAAAAACCAGCTATCGCCCATTGCACAGAATTTCTACCGAATCCTGATGCCGTGTGATAAAACCACACTAAAACAAAAATAGCTGCTAATGAACC
>DAOVVZ010000077.1:0-6365 GCA_030636915.1 Methylomarinum sp.
ACTAGCTATAAATCCTAACATTAATGCCACCTCTTTTGGGTTTCTTCTAGTTTCTCGATTCGTTTTATACAGTTCCCGCATGATGATTTACGTACGATTATCTTGGGAGTTATCGTTTTTTCAGTCATCGCGCTTTGAAATCCTATCGTTACCTCATGGATAGCCCGATTTTTTTCTTCTTCATTATTCCAGTTATCAGTAACAACATAGCCAAATGCTGATGTAAGCCCTGTAATAAGAAGCAAGACAGCCGGAATAATCTTATTAATATTCTCGATAATTAGTTTTGTATAATCAAAGCTGGTGGTCATTAAAATGTCCCGCTTGCACTAACCCCGATAATAGAAGAATGACCATCAGAGCTAAAATTAATTGAGCCAAATATTTTACCTATCTGTTTAGATAGCCCGAATGATACTGCTGAATCATCGTTCTCGTTAACAAATGCACCTGCAACCGACCACTGCAAAGAGGTTGTTGCTTTATAGTTATGCTGGCCTGATGCTGCGGCTAAAGCTACGCCTTTGCTATCAATTTGATAGTTATTGGTAGGTAATTGGTAATCAGGCTCTACATGATGATATTCATGCGAGTAAACATTGCTCAACATGAGAAAAAATAATGCGGAAAATGTACAGAAAAAGATAATAAATTTGTTCATCGGTGAATACCTCTGTTTTTCATGTGTTTTGCTGCATCATATACTGTAGTAGTACGTCTTTGTTGTTCCGCAGATATGACTGTTTGTCTTTTCTCAAGTGACACTAGTATGCGATTTCTGTATTTTCCACTACTAAAAACTTTCTGCAAAGTAAGATTGATTTCATTTAGGGTTTTATTTGTTTCCTTAATCTGTTTTACAGCTTCTTTATTAGCATTAATTTGAACCTGCATTGCAATAATTGACGCGGCAGAAGTTAAAGCCAGCCCCCCAATAAACCAGATTACTTTTCTTAAAAACTTATCATCTTCTCGCTTATTAGGCATATCGTGTCCCTTATCATTCATACCATTCTCTAACATCAAAACTAGGGCAAGCTTTTTTTACATCTGGTAAGTCCCTATGTCCTAATATTTCCGCATCAAATACCTCGCTCATTGTGTCGAGATAACCCCTTAAAGTTGTGAGCTGTTCATCAGTGAAATTATTTTCAGGCTCATTATCTTCATTGACTCCACCCACTAAACATATCCCAAGAGAAAATTGGTTATATCCCTTAGCGTGCGCGCCTGCTATTGCCAAATCTCTACCATGTTCTAATGCACCATTTCTACGAATTACATTATGATAGCCAATATCAAACCAGTCTTTTTCAAGATGCCATTTCCTGATTTCGTATGCGCCAATATCTAAGGAGGGAGGCGTAGCGGCACAATGAACAACGATTAAATTAATTTTTCGGCTCATCATAAGGCAATCATTTTGTCTTTTTCCATTTAAAAGATGGAATAATAATTCCGGTCGGGCCAGATCTATTTAAGCTTGTATTTGAAATAGTTAAATGCCCATCATGAAACAAGCTATTTAAATTAAACTCATCATGACAACTACACATCTCGCTTAGTTTATGATTAAGATCTGATACAGGATCAAGCATAACGATGGTTTTTCCTGTTAAATCATTATTCATAAATGGATGCGGTATATCTGTCATATCACGCTGATATATTTCCTGCGTGATTAATTCACTTGTAGTTTCTGCTAATATAAAAGCATCCACATATTCTTTCATTTTGACTGTATCGCCTAATGCAGAATTAAAGGTAAAAGGTAAGACGCCCATATCTTTTCTTAATCTATACTTCTTACCATCTTTGCCGATTTTTCCTCTAACATCAGTTTTGCCGTTGTAATGCCAGGGTGCCTCAGTGGCCTGGTAAGCCATTACAACATCACTCGTTACATTATCTATGAAAGCAAATATAAAACGACCTACTTCACCATCACCTAAATCATAAGCACGTAATGCAGTAAAGAGACGTTGCTGTGCGTATTCAGTGCCTCCACCATTATTATTTAAAAATACATTTGTTATATATGATGCTGAAGTAACACTGCTGGCTATAGAAGCAGTCATACTACCACTAGTGTCTCTAACTTGAGGATAAAACCCATAAGAACCGCCTGCAAGTGTAAAGTTTCCATTGCCTACTACAGATACCGCCCCTGTCGTATCTTTTAATTCACTTTGTCCGATTGCATTTGCGTCAACAGTGCTTTGAGTAACACCATCTAGCGTTGCCAGCGCACCTTGGCTGGTTATTGTTCCAGCCTCTGTCGCGAAAGCTATTGTAGGGGCAGACACATCATTTTCTTGCATAGCTAAGGGATTATCCCTATTTTTAGTCATCAAGCTATTTGTTAATGGTGCGCCTACAGCTATTTCACTATTTGCTATGGCTGAATACGTTGTCATTCAGATATTTCCTCTGTAATCCATTCCATCACACACACACACCGTATGGCATAGGCTTTTGACCAGGATAAAGTCTTGTTTTTTATTGACTCAATGATTGCAGCATTTTCTTCTTCTGTATTAGCAAAAGTTAATTTACCTAATCCATCAAAGTGCTCACAATCAGGACAACATTTAGCAGCAAATCGCCTGACTTGTTTCCCGCTAATCGGACAAGGCACTAAAATATTATCGGGTATATCTACTCCGATAATTTGCGGTAAAGATGCAAAGCTGGTTACAGGCATAATAATCCTTAAATTATAATATACAGCGTCCCGCCATCGGGAAAAACGCCGGCATTAGGGCCGATAAATGCATTCGCTAATTTTTCTGGATCGCTTGCATTATCATAGACTGTCATGGGTGATGTTGCATCTAGCGCATTATCTGCAATAAATCCATATCGGGTATTATAAGTGAAGCTGCTCACAAGCGCATCATAACTAAATTCATGCCCCTGCTTTGTTTCCTTATATTTTGTAACCTGGAATCGTGTTGTTTTCTTGCTGCCATCCGTATCTTGTAATTTGCTGGTAACTAAATCGCATAAATCGCCCGTTTTTAAGTTGGCATCTTTTGCAGGCAAGGTGAATTTAGCTATTTTCGGCGTTTCACCAAACCTGGCTATAAATCTCTGGGTGGTCTGAATGGCTGTCGCGTCATTTGTACCGGTTAACCATCTTGAAGTAATTTGTTTTAATCGAATTTCATCATATAAATCAGATCCTTCGACAACCTCATCTGTTTCAAAATGATGCCTTGCAAAGTTTGAAACTCTATTATCATCAGCAAGGTTTATTTTATCATAATGCAAAACCATCCGACTAATCCGGCGATCTGGATTTTCAATTACGCTGGTTTTTCCTTCGACAAAATTAGCCTCATCGGTTAATTCAGTAACCGGCTCATTACCTAAAGGTGGTGCATTGGTTTTAAGCGCTACTTCTGGTGTTATTTCATCCCACCACAAGTCGATTTGGAATATCTCACATAGCTCAGAAAGCAGTGTTATTGCCTCTGTTGGGACACCTATATTAGTATCTATTGATACGCCACTATGCCAGTTTGTTTCCTCTTCATCCCAGCTACCCAAAGGAGAAGTATTATAAGGAATATATGACGAACTAATTCCGACATGGTTGACTAAAATATCATTAATGACTGCAACAGGAGTACCGGTAAAATTATGAGCTAATTGAACGCCATCCCCTGTATCATGATCGTCTGCAGTTGTGCCATTTGTACCCCGGGTTAATCCGCTTAATGTTGAGCCTGATCTTGCTGTGTAAGTTATCCATTCATCACCAATAACAACCAAGCCACCGCCGGTAGGATAATCGGTTAAAGTCGTTCCACTATCGAGAACCAGGCTTGTATCGGATGAATTAATGGCGGCATTTAAAGCTCCGTCATTTGGTGCGGGTATTTGTACTTTGCCGCTCTTGGCTAAACTTAATAAATCACTTCCTATAATGGTATAGGTAATATTATCGCCTGAATATACAGGGCCGGTAATCTTATCTATAACATAAAGCCGGGTCTGTAAATCAGTAACGTCATACCCATCAACACCCATGTAACCATCTTTGACACGCATTAAGCGGCCAACATAATAAGGATTATTGGCTAATAATTTACCAAAATAAGTACCTTGATCGTTCGGGGTATATGATCGTGTAGAGACATAAGGATCGACCCCTCTATCGTGATGAGGGAAATCAGTAACGGTAATAGAAACACTTGAGCGTAAAGAAATGCCGCCGTCAGGTTTAATTTCTGTCGGAGTGAATTTCGGCTCACCTTTAATGCAGGGTATTAATTCAGTCCCGGCAGGTAAACTAGGATGAGAGGTGCAAAATGTTCTTGTTTTGGTTGTTTTGGTAAAATTATCCGTGTCCTGGCAACCGAATCGAACATTACGGCATTCACTTCCTGCAGACAGCGCAGCGGTACAAGTGCCGTTTAAAGGACTTAAAAGACCACCACCATAAAGATTTGAGCAGAAATCCAGATCTAACTCAACTTGTACAAATGGCTCTTTGCCTAACCGGTTTTTTTCTGTCTCATAGGTCATATCAATGCGCGGCAGTCAATCTTGAAGTCTTTAAGATTATTAGTATTGTATTTTGGGTATGATATTTTATCCGTCCAGCAAAAAGCAACTTCAGACGGAGCATTTTCATAATCATGCATGAAAAAGAAACGCTTAATTTCAATGTGATCTATTAAGTTTTCCCAATTTGCCGCAATCCAAGCCGCGCTCACATCATCTTGTGATATGGAGAATTTCTGTCCTAACGAATATACAGTGCTCCCAAGCGGGTTTCCGGTTTCCCCAATGCTATTAAGTATCTTTTTATTACGCCCATGGTAAGGCGTTGTGAAGCCTTTTATGCCACGTTCGAGCGTTAAATATTGGCCTAATGACAGCGCACCAATAGCTGAGGCCAACGTAGTTGAAGAAATTTCAAAACGATAATAGCGAACACTTACCGAAGTAACGGGTCTAA
Source organism: Methylomarinum sp. (assembly GCA_030636915.1). GTDB lineage: Bacteria > Pseudomonadota > Gammaproteobacteria > Methylococcales > Methylomonadaceae > QPIN01. The sequence continues at coordinate 4,970 of DAOVVZ010000077.1, forward strand.
ATATCATCTGATTATCGGTTGGAGTTTGAATAGTATCTAAATCACTCCATGCGATAGGGGAAGTTGAGCCGGAGCTGTATTGAGGTTTAATTGTGCCGGAATGATCGGCTAAATCATGAAAAGCTAACGCCCAATAATCAACCGCAGTGGCCGTGCCCATATCAACTGTGATATAAACTGTCCCCGCTGCGCTCGCTTTCCAAAAATCCCAGGGTAGCCAGTCATAAGCATTCTCTTTAGGGAAATCAGTGGCCTCAGAAGTAACGGTAACGGTTCCGGTTTCAAGGATATTATTGTATCCAACGTAACTTGTCACACAGCCACCGTAGCATTTAATACCGCACCATTACCTTGTTCTACATTAATCATTTCAATCAAATCCCTTACCTGCTCACCCGTTGGGTTGCCTGATATGGATATATTAACAATTTTAGTGGGTTCTCGCTCAACTCCAACATCGCCCGGGCTACCTTCTGGCAATCCGGTAGATGGGTTTGAAGATGTAGTCGGTATTGATGGCGCACCCCCTGCTACGCCACCACCACCAAAGGATTGTGATTTAATAGAACTAACTTGAGATTTACCGTAGAGAATAGCCGCGCCAGCTGCAATCGCACCCAATACAGGGCCAACGATCGGGATACCCGCCAATGCTTTATATGAGCTTGTTGCCATTTCATAAGTATTAATGACAGTCTGAGCAATTGCTGCTTTCTTTCCAATTTCAAACTGTTTCTTGTTTTCGGTTTGCATCAGGTTAGATAATGCACCTAATACCTGGCTTGTAACTTTTAGTTTACCCTTCCAGCCTTTATTCCATAAGCGTTCTTGAACAGACAGAGATTTATTTTGTATCTCGATTAATTTTTTCTGATGTTTTTCTTCTAGCGTTTCAAGTAAAGCATCTTTTTCTTGAGTACCGATTAATTCATTCTGAAATGCATCTTCAATAATAAGCTGTCTATTTTCATGAGCAAGTATTAATCGTTCATTTTCTGCAATCAATGATTCATCAATTAAAATAAACTTCTTATTTGCCTGTTCTGTCATAGCATCAAGCTCGGCTTGTAATCTTTCTCCGCTATCTCCCGCGCCACCCGCTAATCCTAGTTCAAGCGCAGCAGCTTGAGTCGCAAGCTCAGCTTTCTTTTCTTTAATTGCATTGATTGTTTCGCTAATCTTAGCTTTTATTCCATTTAGTTTTTTATTTAAATCTTCTGGTGTATCGCCAAACGCTTGTGAGAAAAGCGATCCAGCCATAGCTTGTTTGAATAGTGATGTGTCAGTGGCTTCTTTTAGTTTATCCGCTACCCTGATTGATTCTCTTTCAAGACTTTTAAGCTCAAGATTTAATGCGGACACTGATGTTCTATCAAAAATCCTTTCAAAAAAAGCA
>DAOVVZ010000260.1:0-3849 GCA_030636915.1 Methylomarinum sp.
AATTAGAGGTACCCTTAAGGAGCCTCTGATTAAGTCTGGACGAAGTAGATTATGCTCATAATATTCAGATTCATGGCAAAAATCGCACGTAATAGCAGGCTATTGCGAAGGTTTTTAACGCAGAAGCTGGATATTCTGAGTATAAGGTACGAGTTCATGACTTGATCAGAGGTTCCTTAATAAGCCTGATAACCATTATCTTCAATAATTTTAAAAATTTCAGCCTTACTTAGATAACCACTCACAACGCCTTTCCCGGAAATATAATCAATACTGACATGATGAATATCTGCCTCTCTAGACAACAGCATTTCTAAAAACAAAGCACAGGAAGTACAACTCATTCCTTTTATTCTAAATACAACTTCTTGTTTTTTAGCTTCACGCTGAACAGATTTGACTATAGGTTTAATGAATTCCGGTGGTTTTTGAGGAAAATTTGCCAAGACACAGTCTAATAAATTCAGCAAATTTTGTTTTGGAAGTTGTTCCGGATCAAAACAAATTGTAACCGAATTTATTTCTGGCGCAATTTCTACACTTTCAACAGCCTGTCTTTTTAATAAAAGAATTTTCAAAATAGTTGCTCGTTCCTTATCGCCATGCAAACTAGGAATAACAATTTGGAGTTGTCGATTTAATTGATGAGCAATTTTAAACTGACTAAATTCTTTAATTTTAAGCATATGACTTATTTTCTTATCTATCCAGATACCCCTCTTATTTTAGAGGCGTAATCAAACTATTTCTGTTACGACCCAGTGCTTAGTCTTCTGTTTACTATTATATTTAACAATATCCCGATACAAATCTTCCACAATCTTATTACCATATTTTCTTTCTAGAGAACGAATTGAGAAATGTGCTTTAGCCATTTTTTGATAATGCTGGATAAATAACCAGTTGACTGAAGCACCACCTAAAGCACCGACGACAGGTAATGATTGAGCAGCCAGTTTTTCAGAGACAGGAATAGAAAAACGTACAGCAACGGCATTAATAAACTTAACCATAATAGGCGCACCCTCTTTGGATAAGCCATGAACCGCAATATGATTAGTGGTATCGCCCATTGCTTTAGTTAAAAATGAACGGACTGCATAATAACTGGTATCTGCCGCCTCAGTTGATGAAGCGTTTTTTGTCATTCCACCACCGCTCAAAGCAAATACAGTCAAACAAGCCATTTTACTATCCAGTTCAGTCAGGTCTTCACCATGGCTACGAGCTATATCGGCTATGGATCGTAACATAAGCGTTGCCGAAACAGGTAATTCAACGGCTAAAGCGGTAATGCCAAATGAACCTCCAACGGCTCCACTGAAACAGACCAGTAGCTTATGAATTTTGTTTTTAGGTTTGGAAGGCTTTTCTTTAAGCGAATACAATGCTGCATTCAATGCCTTTTCTAAGGCTTTGCGAGTAATGCGTGAAACGATGTTTGACCAATGTCCAGGCAGTACAGCCATCGCTGTTTCTATAGGCATACCTATGGTATGACTAATGGATGCTGCCAAATTTGATGATTCAAGTTGTTGTGCTGCGTTTGCCAATACAGCTAAATCAGCCTGTTGCATTACATCCCCTGAATATGACCCATTAACATATTGATATATTCAATTACCTGTCCCATTAATAAGATAGCGCCATCTATTTTTTCTTTTAAAAAATGCAAAAATGTTCGATGTTTGAAATCTTCTTCCACATAAAAGTTCAATCCTTTATAAATGGTATTCAGCCCCATAAAAATCATAATGACGGCGGCTGACTTCATCATAAAGCCACGAAGCCCTGCACCCATTTTAGCAAATGCAACACTGATAAACAGCATAGTTGGTAATGTCCCTGCACCAAATGCCAGCATTAATGCTCCACCTTCTAAAACTGTTGAGGCCGATGTCGCTTCAACATACATGGCAAATGTTAATGGACAAGGCATTAAGCCATTCAGAAATCCGGCTATCATTGCCCCAACCACCGGTCCTTTAGTTCTGGCCTTGGCATAGCCTTTACGCAATAAAGTCATCGGTAATAATTTTATTGAACCTTGCCATGGAATTAATCCCAAAATACCCAGCGCAAGAATAATAACAACTGAACCGATTATCATTTGCAGAATACTTTGAAATTTGCCAAATAGTCCGCCAGAAACCAGCACCACACCCAAAGATGCCGCTAACAATCCAATTAAGATATAAATTAAAACCCGTGCCATCTGATAGGAAAAATAGGGTAAATACGATTTATTTCCACCTACATTCATAAAATAACCTGAGACCAAAGCACCACACATACCTAAACAGTGCCCACTGCCCAGAAATCCGGCAATAAAAGCCAATGTGTAATCAAAGCCAGTGGCTGCCGCCATTTCAGTCATTCCGTGCATTGAATGATCCATATTCTTCTTTCCTTATTTTTTATTGAGTCTTAATGAGCTAACAATAACTGATACCGAGCTTAATGCCATTGCAGCTGATGCGACCATCGGATTTAATTTACCTAAAGCGGCTACAGGGATGGCAACCGTGTTGTAACCAAATGCCCAAAACAGATTCTGTTTAATCACATTAATGGTATCACTGCTTAATTCTATCGTTTCAGTGACTTTAGAAATGTCGCCTTGTACCAGGGTTAAATCGGCCGATTCAATGGCAACATCGGTACCACTACCAATTGCAAAACCTACATTAGCCGCAGCTAAAGCAGGTGCATCATTAATACCGTCGCCAATCATACCCACCTGCTTACCTTCTGCCTGTAGTTTCCTGATGATTTCGAGCTTTTCATCAGGTTTGGCATTGGAAACTACTTCTGTAATCCCTACCTTGGCTGCAATATATTTTGCGGTTTTTTCTTCATCACCGGTGACCATTAACGTTTGCACACCCATGTTATTTAACCGTGCAATTGCACTTGCCGCTTCTAGTCTTGGTTTATCAGCAATACCAAAAACTGCTGCTTCTTTATTGTTAACAGCCATATAAACGGGGGTTTTACCTTGTTCAGCAAAATTAATGGCTTCATCCATCAAACCATCAATATTAACATTCCGGTCATCCATCCAGTACTTATTGCCTATCAATAGTTTCTTGCCATCAACTTCAGCTTCTATACCACGGCCTGTCTCACTGTAAAAATGACTGCAAGCTAACTGCTCTATTGATTGCTCATTAGCATAATCCACAATCGCCCTAGCTAAAAAATGTTCTGAGTTGTTTTCTGCTGATGCCGCCAAAGCAATAATTTTATCTTTACCTAATCGTGATTTCTTATAAAAATCTGACACTTTAGGCTTGCCCTCAGTAATTGTGCCTGTTTTATCAAATACAATTGCATTTAACTTGCTGGCGACTTCCAGACTTTCACCATTACGAATAAACACGCCTTTTTTAGCCGCTTGCCCAGTGCCTACCATAATAGCCGCTGGCGTCGCCAAACCAAGCGCACAGGGACAAGCAATCAACAACACGGTCACAGCACTACCAAATGCTGTGGAGAAAGGTGCACCAACTAACATCCAACTGGCAAAAGTTAATCCTGAAATACCCATAACCGCGGGAACAAAAACCGCTGAAACTCTATCCACCTGTTTTTGAATAGGTAATTTAGTCGACTGGGCCTGGTCAACCATATGCACAATACCCGCCAAAATAGTATCCATGCCTATAGCAGTCGCTTTCACATGTAAAACGCCATTACCATTAACACAACCACCAATCACTTTATGCCCAATTTCCTTAACCACAGGCATGCTTTCACCCGTCACCATTGCCTCATCAACCGTTGAAACTCCAAAAACAACCATACCGTCTGTTGGTATCTTTTCTCCAGGTCTAACGAGTAAAACAT
>DAOVVZ010000369.1:0-3028 GCA_030636915.1 Methylomarinum sp.
AAGGAACACATCCCATCCATGATGTCAAGAAATACCGTTGTATTAAGCTCACGTCAAGACTTAAAGTATATAAATTCACCTATCAAACTATGCCCCAATAAATATAAAGCACCTATTGCATCTAATATTTTATGCTTCACAAACTCACCAGCATAACGCAAACCATCTTCATTCAGCACCTTGTCATCATCAACAACAATTGCATTATCAAGGCTTCCACCTAATGCTAGGTTATTGTCTCTTAAAAACTCAATATCCTTCATAAAGCCAAAGGTTCTTGCTCGACTCACTTCTTTTACAAACGTTGTCGAAGAAAAATCCATCACTGAAGTTTTTAAATGATCAGGAAAAGCGGGGTGATCAAAATCAATAGTAAATGTTACTTTAAATCCATCAAACGGCTCAAAAGCAGCCCATTTATCACCATCATCTACTCGTATTGGTTTCGTTATACGAATATATTGTTTAGGGCAATCTTGCTCCGCCACACCTGCCGATTGCAATAAAAAAACAAAAGGCCCGGCACTTCCATCCATGATAGGTACTTCTGCCGCACTCACATCAACAACAGCATTGTCTATCCCTAGCCCGGCAAACGCTGACAATAAATGCTCAATGGTTGCAACTTTGACACCATCTTTTACTAATGTAGTAGACAGCATGGTTTCACCAACATTTTTTGGTGTTGCCTCAATCGTTACTGGCTCATCCATGTCAACACGGCGAAAACGTATACCTGTATTAGGCTCTGCTGGGTGCAAAGTTAAATAAACTTTGCTTCCACTATGAAGTCCAACGCCTGTAGCTCTAATAGTGTTTTTTAACGTTCTTTGCTTAATCATATAATGCTATCAATAAATACTAATACCGATAATTTTACCATAATTACCCTTAGTCCGCCTGACGCCTTAAAAAGGCCGGTACATCTAGATAATCCAGATCCACATCACTTTTAGGCTGCGCACCAAAACGTGTTTCTCTAGCCTCCTGTTTAGTCTGCCTGATAATGGTTGGCTTATCTAAAACATCATAGTTAATATCACCAGCTGTCGCTCTTTGTACTAATTTTACTGGTTGATTAACAGCAACCGATTCGCCCAACCCTGTTGCAACGACAGTCACTTTAATTTCATCACCCATTTCAGGATTAATAGCTGTACCAATCTTCATATCAGCATCTTCTGATGCAAAATCGTACATAATGCTACCGATTTCATCAAACTCATTTAAATCCATATTAGCGGCTGTGATGTTAACTAAAATACCATTTGCACCTTGCAAATTAATATCCTCTAACAATGGACATGCGATTGCTTTTTCTGCGGCTTCTCTTGCTCTGTTTTCACCTGAAGCATTACCAGACCCCATAATTGCAGATCCCATATTTGACATAACAGTTTTAACATCGGCAAAATCAACATTAATTAAACCAGGGCTTGTGATTAACTCTGTAATCCCTTGCACTGCATCTAACAGCACATCATTAGCTGTATTAAATGCATTAACTAACGACAAATTACTACCTAAAACAGGTAATAATTTCTGATTTGGAATGATAATCAATGAGTCTACATATTTCTCTAATTCAGAGATACCGGCTTCCGCAACACTCTTTTTCTTTTTCCCTTCAAAATCAAAAGGCTTTGTCACGACTGCAACCGTTAGTATACCCAGCTCTTTCGCAATTTCAGCAATGACAGCTATTGCACCAGTACCTGTTCCCCCCCCCATACCTGCTGTCAAAAAGACCATATCAGCACCTTGCATGACTTCTTTGATATGCTCTCTATTTTCTTCAGCCGCTAACTTACCCACTTCTGGTTTTGTTCCCGCACCCAAGCCTTTAGTAAGCTCAATACCTAGCTGAACTTTTGTATCAACATTTAGCTTTCTTAAAGCCTGTGCATCTGTATTTGCACAAATAAATTGCACCCCGTCTATATGACTATCTATCATATGATTTACTGCATTACCACCACCACCACCAACACCGATGACTTTAATGACAGCCCCGTCATTACACATATCCATTAATTCATATTTCATTGACACGTCCTCACTCATGTTTAACCCAAATTTAAAAATTACCTTGAAACCAACTTTTCATAGTGGCTAACAATCCTTGCCCGCTACTATTAAACTTTTCTGTTCGCCCTAGATGATCACGACCATATAACAGCAAACCAACCCCTGTTGAATAAATGGGGTTTTGCACCACATCGGTTAATCCCGATACATGCTGTGGTACGCCCATACGAACTGGCATGTGAAAAATCTCTTCTGCAAGATCAACCAAACCTTTGACTTTAGAACTGCCCCCTGTCAAGACCATACCTGCTGCAATTAGATCTTCATACCCGCTTCTTCTTAGCTCAGCCTGCACTAGCAACATTAACTCCTCATAACGAGGCTCTATAATTTCTGCTAAATTCTGTACTGATATTTTACGAGGCTCTCGATCACCTATACTCGGTACTTCAATCATTTGCTCAGCATCTGCTAGTTGCGTCAATGCGCAAGCATTCTCTCGCTTAATTTCTTCTGCGCTTTTTGTTGGCGTCCTTAATGCAACAGCAATATCATTTGTGACCTGATCTCCCGCTATCGGAATAACAGCTGTATGTTTAATTGCGCCTTCAGAAAAAACAGCAATATCGGTAGTTCCACCACCTATATCAATCAAGCAAACACCTAATTCTTTTTCATCTTCTGTCAACACAGATGTACAGGAAGCTAATTGTTCTAAAACGATATCCTCAACTTCCAGCCCACACTTTCGAATGCATTTGATAATATTTTGTGCCGCGCTCACGCTACCCGTTACCATGTGAACTTTTGCTTCCAACCTGATGCCTGACATTCCGATAGGCTCTTTAATGCCTTCTTGCTGATCTATCAAAAATTCCTGTGGCAATATATGCAAAATCTTTTGATCTGCCGGAATTGCAACCGCTCTCGCAGAATCGATAACCCTATCAATATCGTACTGAGTCACTTCCTTTTCTCTAATTGCCACAATTCCATGTGA
>DAOVVZ010000229.1:0-4100 GCA_030636915.1 Methylomarinum sp.
ATGAACTCGTACCTTATGCTCAGAATATCCAGCTTCCGCGTTAAAAATCTTCGCAATAGCCTGCTATTACGTGCGATTTTTGCCTTGAATCTAAATATTCTGAACATAATCTACTTCGCCCAGACTTAATCAGAGGCTCCTATATAAGCTTGTTTGCTTTAGTCGGAAGAGGCGTTCTCAACAAAAAATAAGGCTGTTTTTGATAAATGGTCATGCCAGGTGTAATGTTTTTTATCGATTAATTTCCATAAGAACCCGAGACTGATTAGTCCCCATGAAATTATAGCGAGCAAAAAGCGTTTTAAGGCATCTGTCCAAGTTAAAGGCTGATTGTCGAGCGTTTGAATTCTCACTTTCCATGTTTTCATTCCCAGTGTTTGTCCTCCGTGCGTCCAGAACCAGCCGTAAAAAAGAAAGCTAATCGTTAGTAGATAGAGAGGGAATAAGTATTCAGTATTGGTGAATGCTTCACCGTTATTGAAAGGAAGAGCAATAGCTGTTGCTAAAAATAGAACGGCAAGTAAAAGTAGCGCATCATAGATAATGATTGCCAGGTGACGAAAGAAACCAGGTGAGTCCATTATGTCTTTACCTGGTTTTCAGGGTTCGTATGGATCAATTGACTTTAAATAAAGCAAGTTTTTGCCCGAAGTACATACTTATGGCAATTAGTGCTGAGACCATCGCTAAAGAAAAAATAAACGGTGGTTTATGTAATAGTAATATGGCTAAGTCGACAACATAAATGCTGGTTAATAAAGGTTGGTCAATCAAGCAGTTAGTGATCTTTTTGAACATAGGATTCCCCGAAACAATATTGTTTGCGTACGTAATTTAAATGGTATGCTGTTTTGTAAAAACTTAATTATCTAACAAATTCTCTAGGTGATTTTACTATATTAAAATAGTTTGTGTAAAAAAAAAGCGGTTAGCTGGGATGGAATCAGGCTAAGTGATATGATACTAAGGAAGTTTTTAATTTTAGTGCCTCGATGGATGGCAGCTGAATATCTGATAGCCTGTTATGGCTGATTGCTGAATTAATATAATAATAAATAAAGGGAATGAAGATCATTTTAGAATTTTTTAAAAGAATATTCAGTACGTCTGTTCAGACTGGTTTGAAGCCTGTTCTTAGTGAAAACAAGGATGATGACCAAATTAGGGTTTATACACGTTCTGAACATACTATTTCACGAACACAAATTAGTGAGAATGCCTTAAAGGTTTTATATCGATTAAAAAAATCGGGATATGAAGCCTATTTAGTAGGTGGATGTGTTCGAGATTTATTGTTAGGGTTAGAGCCTAAGGACTTTGATGTGGCAACTGATGCCAGTCCAGAGCAAGTTCGCAAGGTCTTTCGTAACTGTCGCTTAATTGGTCGGCGATTTCGGCTGGCTCATGTGCATTTTGGTCGGGAAATAATCGAAGTTGCGACTTTTCGCAGTTCAGATGAGGGTGAAAAACTGGACAGAAAGGTAGGAGAGGACGGACGGTTGTTGCGTGATAATGTTTTTGGTAGTTTAGCCGATGATGTTTGGCGTAGAGATTTTACTGCCAATGCCTTGTATTACAATATCCGTGATTTTTCTATTGTTGATTATACTGGCGGTATGGATGACCATGCGGCAGGTGTTTTAAAATTAATCGGTGATCCTGCAACCCGTTATAGAGAAGATCCCGTAAGGATGATTCGTGCGGTGAGGTTTGCCGTTAAACTAGGGTTTAATTTAGATCCTGCGACTGAAAAACCTATCTTTGAGTTAGCACCTTTATTAAAAGGTATTCCTGCAGCACGTTTATATGATGAAGCGTTAAAATTGTTTTTGTCGGGTAAAGCCGTACAAACATTTGAAATGCTTAGGCACTACGGCTTGTTTTCAGGTTTGTTTCCTCAATCTGATCAATGCCTAGAAAGCGAAGAAAACCATTTTCCACGTGTTTTTATAGCAAAGGCTTTAGAAAATTCAGATAGACGGATTGCTGAGGGTAAAACGATTACGCCTTATTTTTTGTTATCTGCTTTCTTATGGGAGTCGGTACAAAGCTTGGCAGTCGAAAAAATGCAGCAAGGAGAGGAAGAGAGCTTTGCTTTCCAGCACGCAGCAAGTGAGGTTTTATCAAAGCAGGTAAAAAGTATCTCTATTCCAAAACGTGTGACTCAATCAATGCGAGAAGTTTGGCTACTGCAATTGCGATTCACTAAGCAAAGCGGTGGAAGACCTTATCGCTTGTTGGCGCATCCTCGTTTTAGAGCGGCTTATGACTTCTTATTGTTACGTGCTGAAACTGGCGGTGCAGAGCAGGAATTAGCTGATTGGTGGACTCGATTTCAAGTGGCTGATGAGGCTGAACAAAAAAAAATGACCCGACCTCGATCCATGGGAAAAAATAAAAGAAAGGGTAGGTCGCGGACAAAAAATAATAACGATAAAAGTACAAATGATTGAAGCTTATATTGGGTTGGGAAGCAACCTGGATAATCCTGCTGAGCAAATTAGGCAGGCGCGTTCTGCTATTGCTAAACAAATGCATATTACGGAAATTGCTTGTTCTAGTTTATATGCAAGTCTACCTATGGGGCCTCAGGATCAGCCGGATTATGTGAATGCGGTTATGCATATAAGTACGGATTTGGATGCGCTTGATCTATTAAGTGTATTGCAGAAAATTGAATATGATTTTGGTCGTGTTAGAAAGGCTGAACGCTGGGGCGCTAGAATTTTAGACCTTGATCTGTTGCTCTATGCAGAGCAGCAAATTGCACACCCTGATTTAATTGTGCCTCATGTAGGGCTTGCTGAACGAGAATTTGTTTTGTATCCATTACAAGAAATAGCACCAGATGATTTGGTTATTCCAGGGAAAGGTGAGCTTAAGCAGCTGATTGCTCAGTGTCCTTTAAATGGTTTGGAGAAAATAGCTTAATGGTTTCATATGCGGCATCATCTACTCAAGCGGTTTCTATCCTTGATTTAGAAGCTATGAAGCAGGTGGGTGAGAAAATAAGCTGTTTAACGGCTTATGATGCGAGTTTTAGTCAATTAATCGATCAGGTGGGAATTGATATTATCTTGGTGGGTGATTCCCTAGGGATGGTTATCCAAGGTAAAACAAGTACAGTTCCGGTATCTGTTGATGAAATGGTTTATCACACGCAAAGTGTGGTGAGAGCAAGGCAGCGGTCTTTTGTAATAGCAGATTTACCTTTTTTGAGCTATGCCACGGTTGAAATGGCGCTGGAAAATGCCGCTAAATTGATGCAGCTTGCGGGTGCGCAGATGGTCAAGTTAGAAGGGACGCATGTTGAAGTAATTAAACGCTTAGTTGATTTTGGTGTGCCTGTTTGTGGGCATTTGGGCTTGTTACCCCAGTCTATTAATCAGTTGGGACGTTACAAGGTTCAAGGTAAAAGCACTAAAGATGCAGAACAAATGCTTGAAAATGCCAGGAAGCTTGAGCAGGCTGGAGCAAGTTTGCTGGTTTTAGAGTGTGTTCCTGCAGCTTTAGCAGCAAAAATAACCGCCGAATTAAGTATTCCTGTGATTGGTATAGGTGCAGGCGTAGCATGTGATGGGCAAGTGTTGGTTCTGTACGATATGTTAGGGATTAGTCTAGGTAAACGTCCCAAGTTTGTTAAAAATTTTATGATAACGGCGACTGATATAAAAGATGCCATTACTCAATTTCAGCTTGCGGTTAAACGGGCTGAATTTCCTGCTTTAGAACACAGTTATTAAATGCAAAAAGTTACATCAATTGAATTACTCAGAAAAATTATTAAGCAATGGCGACAACAAGGACAAAGTATTGCTTTTGTGCCAACCATGGGAAACTTGCATGCAGGGCATATTAAATTAGTCACTGAAGCTGGAAAAAAAGCAGATAAAGTTGTTGTTAGTATTTTTGTTAATCCAAAGCAATTTGGCGAGGGGGAAGACTTTGAAAGTTACCCTCGAACAGAGTCGGAAGATGCCCAGAAATTACAAGTTGCTTGTACAGACGTGTTATTCCTGCCTGCGGTTGCTGAAATGTATCCAGCGAATGCGAGCACTGTAGTGTCTGTGGCAGATTTGTCGGTAAATCATTGTGGTGCA
>DAOVVZ010000303.1:0-3511 GCA_030636915.1 Methylomarinum sp.
AGCGTGCCCATCAGGATAATGATAACTCAGTCTGATAGACAAACAGATAAAGCCTTATCCAGCCTGACATTCCTTAACGCAACCGAGCACCTTGCGCTATAAACTGAACGGTTTTTGCTGGAACTTCACCCATTGCAGTTATGTGAAACCTCCCCATAACATGAGTAAATGAATTCACAGCGCCCAGTGTTTGCAGCCCAACGGGCGCATCATCCGCTTTTAATTCTCTATACACAGAGACAGAAGAGAAACCATCGCTTAACAACAGATGATCAACCGTTTGTTCTGAATTTGTCATTTTCATTTGAGTAAAAAATACCGTTTTAAATCCCTCCGGTATGTTTAGCAAAAGAAAATCAGCATCATCAAAAGACGATGAGGCTATTTCATGAATATGTTTAGCCGCTGAAGCATTTATTTTTTCATCCTTATTAATAGCACCAAGCTCTTCAGCAATCTGCAAATCAGTAAAGACTACTTGCTCCAATGTTGCACCCGAGAGACTAAAAACCTCTACTTTTAACGGTAACAACTTTTGTTTATCTATCCATATTTTTCGGTTATAGCGATAACTATCTTTTGCTTCAATTGATATAACTCTAGCGGACTGCATTGCTATCGAAGCATCATCCTGCAAAGCAAAATGGTAAAAAGAATTGACAGCAGAAAAATCAACCGGCAAATCAACAATAAATGACTTGCTCACAGGATGATGATTAATCACCACTTTGTCTGATTCTTTAAAAACACAGCGAACCCTGCCTGCATCCCTAGTAATTTCACGCAAGGGAGAGTTTAAAGATAATAAACGTTCCTGCTCCAGGCCTTTAAGCGTTGAATGAGAATATTTCATGGCATCAAGCTGACCGTTCTTAAAAAAAACCACCGTGCCGTTATAATTAAGCACCGTCATTGCATGGCTCATTTTTTCCAGCCATTGCTGAGCCGTTACAGTTGACTCATCAGCAGAAACATTGGATATCGATAGTGAAAAAAACAATATAAAACGTAATATCACTTCAACTAATCCCTACCATAGCTTGCCACACGCGCATAAGACTGAAAATTTGCGGCCCCATCGACATACATATCATCACTATGTGCTTTTAAATAGGCTTTCAATCGCTGGTGTTTTGAATTATTTTCCGCCTGTGCCTGAAGAGTAACATCTGATGTTTGTGCCATTAATTGTGGTGACTCTGTTTTTTGAGGACCACCCTGATGAAAAACAATAACAGCCACAATAGCGACGGAGGCTGCAATAGCTATAAAGGCTTTTTGCCAAGTAGGGGGCAGTTTTTGCTTAATTGCTTGCTTCGGTAAAAAATGATGAGGCTCTTGCTTAATATCTTGCGTTACCTTATTTAAAAAATCATTATTGGCGAGAACAACATCATCACTTCTCAAAACTTGACTCATCAACTGATAACGTTGCATGGTTTTTTTTAGTTCAGGCTGTCTGCCTATCTCTAACAATATGCTTTCTAATTCAGCAGACGCTAGCTCATCATCTAAAAATCTCGAAATCTTTTGGTTCATTTCTTTATTCATCTTTACCTATCTCTAATTAAGCAATGGACTTAATTTTTCATCAATGGCTTCACGCGCTCTAAAAATACGAGAGCGTACCGTTCCTACAGGACATTCCATCGCTTGTGCTATTTCCTCATAACTCAAACCTTCAAATTCTCTCAACATAATTGCCACCTTCATTTCTTCGGGTAATTTTTCAATTGCATCCCGAATAACAGCAACAATCTCATCGTTCAATAACAAATATTCAGGTGTGTCCATGCCTTTTAGCTGTGATGCATTTTCAACTTGCTCTGCATCTTGCACATCGACATGATAATCAGAATACCGCCTGCTTCGAGAGACTAAATAATTCTTAGCCGTATTAATGGCTATCCGATAAAGCCATGTATAAAAAGCACTGTCTCCACGAAAGTTAGCTAATGCGCGATAAGCCTTTATAAAAGCTTCCTGAGCAACATCTTGCGCCTCACTCGGATCTTTTACATACCGATTAACCAATTGAATAATACGGTGCTGATATTTAATCACCAACAAATCGTAGGCAGATTTATCCCCTTGCTGCACTCTCAGCACTAGTTCTTTATCCAGCTCTGCGTTATTCCCTGATTGTTCTTTCACGACTCTAATTTTATGTTTAAATGGACAGAATTAAACCTCATAAGTTCTATTATCACAAAAAAAATTGCCAACATGTTAATATTCACTCTCATTTTTCAAGCACCTTAATATTCCTTACTCTCTGTATGACTGCTTCAAAGCAATACGATGTCCTTGTCATCGGTAGTGGTGGTGCAGGCCTTAGCTTAGCACTAAGACTTGCCGATCGAGCTCGCATTTTAATTTTATCGAAAGCTTCACTCACCTCCGGTAGCACCTATCATGCCCAAGGGGGCATTTCTGCAGTCTTTGATGCAAACGATTCGCTTGAATCTCATATTAAAGATACATTAAGATCGGGCGCAGGATTATGTGATACAGAAGCAGTGCGGGTAACTGTTTCACATGGCAAAGAAAATATTCAGTGGCTAAAAAACCAAGGGGTTAAGTTTACCGAACAACAATCAATAAATGGTAAAAAATCCTTCCATTTAAACCGTGAAGGCGGACATTCCCACCGTCGCATTGTGCACACAGCCGATGCAACAGGTAAAGCGCTTTTAGAAACGCTCATTGAACGCACTAAATCACACCCCAACATTACCTTGTTAGAAAATCATAATGCCATTGATTTAATTACCAGCGATAAACAAGATAATTCTGAACAACGTATTCTAGGTGCTTATATACTGAATACACTCACCAACAAAGTAAAGTCTATTGCAGCTAAAACTGTTGTTTTAGCGACGGGTGGCGCAAGTAAAGTTTATCAATATTCCACCAACCCACACATTTCTACTGGCGACGGTATTGCATTAGCATGGCGAGCAGGTTGTCGAATTAGTAACATGGAATTTATGCAATTCCACCCTACCTGTCTTTACCATCCAGAAGAACGTTCTTTTTTAATCAGTGAAGCCGTCCGGGGAGAAGGTGGAAAACTGATTCTACCTGATGGTTCTGAATTTATGCATCTTTATGATTCACAAAAAGAGCTAGCACCCAGAGACATCGTCGCCAGAGCCATTGATAACGAGATTAAAAAACACGGTATAGATTGTGTTTATCTGGATATTAGCCATCAACCTGCTGACTTTATTAAACAACATTTCCCCACCATTTATCAAAAGTGCCTATCTTTAGGTATTGATATCACTAAACAACCTATTCCTGTTGTTCCTGCTGCTCACTATACCTGTGGTGGCATTAAGACCGACCTGAATGCACACACCGATATACCAGGACTTTATGCCATAGGCGAAGTGGCCTGTACAGGCTTACATGGCGCCAATAGAATGGCCAGTAATTCTTTACTCGAGTGTTTGGTTTTTGCAGAAAGAGCCGCAAATGATATTACTAAAACCTTAGCAGACTTACC
>DAOVVZ010000035.1:0-8008 GCA_030636915.1 Methylomarinum sp.
GTCTGGGCAAAGTCGATTCTACCTCGCCCGGTTACGGATGCGGATTTTATTTCGAGTTGATTTTTATCGATAGCAAGGCGCTGAAAAAGGCGCGAATCAGATGGATGTGCAAGTGTCGCTTGAAGCAGGAGCTGGTTGCGACCATAGCAAGCTACGCAACTGTTTTAGCAACGCTGCCTATAGGCAAAAACCGACCGATAGAAAATCGCATCCGTGACGTGTGAAGTATATGTTCATAATATTCAGATTCAAGGCTAAAATCGCAAGTAATAGCTGGATATTGCCAAGGTTTTTAACGCTAAAGCAGGATATTATGAGCATAAGATACGAGTTCATGACTTGATCAGAGCCCCCTTAAATGTCCCAGACATTTTAATCATAAAAAAACATCAGCTCTCATTCTGAATAATAAAAATGTATTGATAGTGAATACTCCAGAGTATTAAACGCCTACAAGCGAACCATTTTATCACATCAGAATAAAATAGAAGCTATTCCCCCTTTTTTTACAACGGCACTGCGGAGTTGATCACACCCTTTATAGAGTTAGCCCCAACATATATTCTGTCAACTGCCGCAGTTGTATTGGCTCTTGAAAGAAAAGCTTATGAATATTTTCAATGCACCGGTGATTGACCCTGAAATGGGCGTTTATTAATGGAGCAGATCACTAACCAACCTGGCAGTTATTTCGCCCTTTATTTTTGGCGAGATACATCGCTTTGTCCGCTCTCAGAATGAGCGCCTCCAGATTTTCAGTATCCACCTCAAGATTACTAACCCCAATACTAGCTGTAACCTTTTTATCGATATTTGAGACTTCGGCTTTGCTAATGGTCTGACGAAGCCGTTCAGCAAATATCAGTGCTCCACTTTTATTAGTTTCCTCAAGCAAAATCACAAACTCCTCACCGCCAAACCGAGCCGGCAAATCGACTTCCCTGCAAACTTGCTTGATACAATTCCCTATCGTCACAATGACTGTATCGCCCACTGCATGACCGAAGGTATCGTTGAATTGTTTAAAATGGTCAATATCTAACATCAATACCGATATGTCACGAGCATGACGTTTAGAACTATGAAAAATGCGTTCCGCCTCTATATTGAATGCACGACGATTCATTAATTCAGTCAGTGGATCAATGGAAGCAAGTCGTTTAAGCTCCTTGGTTCTGTCTTCAACTTTTTTCTCCAATGATATATTTAATTCCTTTAGTTCTTTTTGCACACTAGAAAAGTGATGTAGAGAAACAGCGACCAGAATCATGGAAAACAATAATAACCCCAAGGCTATGGGCATCCGTGTCCAGGGAAGAATATTATGAGCCACCCCCATATCAACCAAGAGGAAAAGACTGAATAATGCAAAGGAGGCAATCATGATCTTGACCTCATTCTGCACTACTTTAAATTGTGCAAATGCAATAATAAACAAAATGATTAAGCTTATAGTCAGCAAAATATCAAACACAAAATACATGGTTGATAGTTCGACAAACCCGGCAATCGACCCCCCAATGGCAGCACATACAAATACAGTGTGAAATTTCCAGATTGCCTGAATCAGTTTTGTAAACCGCCACTGGTACCAAGAATCAAACAACATGGCCATTGCGATGGGAAGAACAAAATAGGCTGAGGCTGCGATATGATCCCAAAGTAATGGTGCATTGAAGAGAAGCTGTTTAGCCTGACTTTGAGCCAACAGCATGACACTGGACGCCAAGGTAAAAAAGGAAATCAAAAGATAAGTTTGTCGGTTCGATTGAAAAATAGCGAAGATTAATGCTAAAAGTGAAATCACTAGAGATAAGCCGCTTACGACAATGTCCTTCATGGAGTTATCTATAATATATAGGATTAGATCTAGACGTTCCATCAGCTTAACTTCACCCCACAAGCCAATGTCGGTTGATGAGGAGAATATCCGAAAATAGATTGTCTTTCCTGCAAAATCATTAGGAAGATTAACCATGTGCCACGGCCAGCCTTCAAACCGCCCCTGTCCATCTTTGTCGAAGATTCCGTAATGATAAATTTGACTGCCGTCGATGTAGACTTCGGCGATCAAATCTACGCTAAAGATATACATTACAGGATCGCGCCAATTACCATCAGGTAGGATTATGCGATACCAAACATTTTTCTGGCCGTCTCGGCCAGGCGGGTTGGAGGGAAAGCTAATATCCCGCCATTCACTTTGGTCAAGACCCTCAACCGTCCATTCAGGAATACCTTCTTTGCTAAACGCCGAATCACCCCAGCGATATTGCCACCCTGTATCGAGAGATTGTGCCTCTCCCTGCGCCAAAGTAAGACAAGACGAAAGAATAAGAGTAAAGGCAGCCAATATTGGAAATAAGCGGCTTTGTCGAAAAATGGATATAGGATTTAAGAATAGCGTCACAATGCTTTTGTTAACGTTAGAAGCTGACAAATATATAATTCGCGGGTTACTACGGATGCGGATTTTATAGCGACAAAAATCGACCGATAGAAAACCGTGACCGTGTGAAGTATAAGTCCTTACAATAAAACATATAGCCTGCCATAGTTAAAACTATTCAAAGTCTATCTGTGCTGACTAGAGTTCTTATGGAACCTATGATTAAGTCAAAGACTCATACCTTATACCAATCCCAATAAATAATCACTGTAATAGTTGTCATTCCCTAAATCGCTAATCTATAGTCCATGCATACACTATAAATTCCTGCTAAAAGCATGCAGGAATGACGGTTTCTCTTAGGCATATAGGGTTAAATGTGAATTAAGAGCAAAAAAATCACTAGGCTTTAAATAGCCCCTAGAAGGAGAGGGTTAGGTGAGGGGAAAATAAAATAACGCAACTCATTGTTTATTTATGAATAAATTAGCTCTTAATTCATATTTAAGTATAAATCTATTAGGATTGGTATTACATCTGAAATACTCAAATACAATCTATTTCGTCCCTGATTTAATCAGAGACCCCTAAAATACCCACTAACATTTCTCAGCTTGGCAATTTACAAATCATCAGGACTTTGTGCTTGTTATTCAATATGTGAACAAGAAACTTGGCGAATATCATTAATCTAAAGTTAGCATAAACAACTTAAAAAGCAAAAATAAATAATTAGACGTTATTAGCCCTCACTTTCCTCATCGTCGTCATCGTCATCGTCGTCCAATTCTGAAATTTCTTTTAATCGAGAAACCACTTTAAAGTTAATGGTGTCCTTAGGATAATTACCCTCTTTATCCATGCTGCCTGCTGTCTGCCCCATTAGCAGTTCCAATGTTTCATTAACATTTGAAACGGTATAAATAGTAAATAATCCCTCATTAACCGCATCAACCACTTCTTGTTTTAACATTAAATTGCGCTTATTTGAAACCGGAATAATCACTGCATGCTGACCGCTTAATCCTCTTGCCTGACAGAGTTTGAAAAAACCTTCAATCTTTTCATTTACACCACCAATAGCTTGCACTTCGCCGTATTGATTAACCGATCCAGTGATAGCAAAGCCTTGTTTTATTGGTATTCGGGTTAAGGCCGAAACCAGACAACTTAACTCTGCTAATGAGGCACTATCACCATCGATATAGCCATAAGACTGTTCCAGGGCAATGCTGGCAGATATCGCCAAAGGAAACTCTTGTGCATAACAATGTCCTAAATAGCCGGTGATAATCATCACCCCTTTTGAGTGTATAGCCTGACCCAGCTCGGCTTCTCTTTCTATATCGACTATCCCTCGTGAACCAGGGTATACCGTTGTGGTAATACGGGCAGGCGCACCAAAGCTACTACCACCCACTTCCATAACAGTTAAGCCATTAACCTTGCCTATTGCCTCACCTTCGGTATCAATTAAAATGGTACCATCAATCATATCCTCAAGGACCTCTTCGGCTAGCCGTCCACTACGTGATTCTCTCGCTGCCAGGGCCTGCTCAATCTGGGCCTTATTAATCTCCACTATCCCTGTCCCCATACACAACAGATTGGCTTCACTAATAATCTCCAGTGAATCATTAATACGGGCAGATAAACGACATTGATGCTCTGACAATCGACAGCTATGCTCAATTAATCGTGCTATCGCCGTTTTAGTTAAAGGCAAGGCGCCTGAATCTCTTGCTTGCTTTACCATTAAATTAACAAATTGCTCGATAGAGTCATCTGTTAATTTGATATCGTTATCAAAATCAGCCAATACCCGAAACATTTCATTAAACTCGCTATCCATATCTTCTAACAGATAATATATATCTCTGGGCCCGACCAGAATCACCTTAACACTTAGTGGAATCACTTCCGGTTTCAGGGTGATGGTATTAACGCCATATTCCGAATAGGGGGATTCAATTTCTATTTTTCCTGACTTTAAGGCGCGCTTCAAACCTTCCCAAACAAAAGGATAAGTCAGTATTTTTTCTGCATCTAAAATCAAATACCCACCATTCGCCTGATGTAAAGACCCTGAACAAATCCGCCTATATGTTGTAATCAAAGCCCCTTGATCACTCATGTATTCGATACGTCCGAATAAATTCTGGTAAGTAGGGTGAGACTCATAAACCACTGGCGCACCATTATCAGGCTTATAATCAACCAAAACATTGGGCAGATATTGCTCGGTAAGAATCAATCGTTTAGTGCTATTGTCTTTTATGTCTTGTGCCCGTGCAGGCATTAAAAAATCGGTGATAGTCTCAACCACATCTTTTTTAAACTCTGCCAAATAAACGATGACATCATCGGTATTTTGATACGAATGATGCAAGGCATCGAATAGCGGATCAATCGCTAAATCAATGGTTTCAACATCTAACTTCTTAGTCTCATCAACTAAAGTTCTACGCCACAATGGCAATTCTAGTAAGACATGACTTAAATAGGCTTCCAGCTCTTCGGTGTGCTTATGAAAGGCTTCTCTTTCCAGTTGAGGCAACATAGTAAACTGATCTTCATCTAATGCCTTATTATCTCTGATAGGCAAAAAAGTGATGCTATCGGCTTCTCTATACACCGCAACCCCCATCACTTCAGCTTTCTTATCCACCAAATCAATAGCTGCGTTATATTGCTGATTAAAACGGCGTTCTATTGCCGTTTTTTTCTGTTGATAAGCAGGGCTTTCAAAAGCAGTTGGAAAGGTCGCTAATAAATTATCTATTAACTGCTCTATATCCTTGGTAAATGTCTGCCCTCCCCCCGCAGGAAGCTGAATTGTTATAGGTTCACGAGGATTATCAAAGTTATCAACATAAGCATACGAAGGTGGAGCATCCTGCTTTTCCGCAGACGGCGACAAATAATTGGTAATCATAGACAAGCGCCCTGTACCCGGCTCCCCCATAACAAAGATATTATAACCAGGGTTTATCATAGCAACGCCAAACTCTAAGGCTGATTGCGCACGAGCCTGCCCTAAAATTGAATCCGGCTGCCTAGATAACTCTTGAATCGTTAAATTCTCTGGATCAATATTTAGTTTTAATAAATCTACGGGTACTTTTAAATGGTCAGTCATAGGGGGTAAGCTAATGGAATGATTTGTTTTTCGCTCCCTCGCTGAGCAAAGGAATACAGTGGATGACGCTTCTGCGTCATAATCACTACTGAAGAAGAGTTTATGAAAGTTATTATGCTTGTTTCTATTGCCTGATCGTGATTTAACTACAGCACAGGTTTATATCCTTTATATACTAAGTTAAGGCTATAAATAGAGTTAGAATAAGGTTATCTTTAAAAGATGGACATAAGCACTAACAGAAAATTAACCTATTGATAAAAAACACATGATTCACGATGTAGATACTAGCCCGTATGAAACATAGTGGAATACGAAAATTCAACGCATCAATTTCCCGTATTTCGTTTTACTTCATACGGGCTACATTTTTTAACTTTTAGTTACATTAATTTTGTATGGCTACTTACCTTTGCACACCTTACTTTTTGTTACGATTTATCATCAGACACCGATAGCATATGGCTCATTTTCTTAACTTTAGTGTTTAAATAAACAGCATTATCATCATTAGCATCAATTTCTACAGCAATGCGTCGATCAACTGTGACACCTAACTTAACCAGCTCTTCAATTTTCTTAGGGTTATTAGTCATTAAAGCTATCGACTTCACCTTTAAATCTTCCAGCATTAAAGCGGCTAAATCATACTCCCTCTCATCGGCAAGATGTCCTAAATGAATATTCGCATCCACCGTATCCAGACCATTATCTTGCAGATTATAAGCTTGTAGCTTTTTTAACAAGCCAATACCTCGGCCTTCCTGACGCAAATAAATCAAGATGCCGCAACCCGCTTCATCAATAAGCTTTAAGGCCATATCAAGTTGTTCGCCACAATCACAACGACGGGAACCAAAGACATCCCCGGTAAAACATTCTGAATGTATACGGACAAGAACCCCCCGCTTATTGGCAACATCACCTTTTACAAAAGCAATATGCTCCTTATCATCAAGGTTATTACTATAGTAATGTAGAGTAAATTCGCCGTGTGCAGTCGGAATACGAGTTTGAACTAAATTTTCTAATTGTGGTTTCACATGCGTAACTAAACTATTAAATTAATTGTATTTTACTACTGTTAAGTGCAAATAATATGCTCATTTTACAGTTATAGATAAAAAAGCCACAAAGATCGAGTGGCTCGGCATTTTTTGTTTGTCTTTACCAGCAGATCAAACCAAAGTGAAGAATTACTATTTGATTGCCTGGATTAGCTTAACCATATCACTACTAGAGGGATCTAAAATCACTTTTTCAAAACCACAAGCTTGCACACTTTTTACAGTTTTACGGTTAATATTAGCGCCAAAAACGGCATTAATTAGTGGATTCATTATTTGCATCATCCTTGCCACTATAGGTTTGGAGCTGAGCACATGCTCCAATAACAATACCTGACCACCGGGCTTACATACTCTATAAAGCTCTTGTAAGCCTCGCGTTGGTTGAGGAACGGAACAAAAAACAAAGCTTGCAATCACTGTATCAAAGCTATTATCGGCATAGCATAGCGATTGAACATCCATAAGTTCTAACGTAACCGCAACCTGCTGACGCTGTTTCTTTTTTTCAGCCTGCTCCAACATCTTTTCACTAAAATCCAATGCAGTGATTTGGCTATTTGCAGGATAGTAAGGAAAGTTTTTCCCCGTCCCTACTCCCACTTCCAAAACATGCTCACCTTGCACTTTCTGCCATAAGGTTTTACGCCATTGACGAAAAAACAAGCCTTCCAGAAAACCTTCAAGGCCGTCAAAATAAGGCGCAATTCGATTATATCTATATTTTGTTTTTTCGCTATCGCTTTGCATAAGACTAATTAATCATCCAATTGCTGAATACCATCAAGATACCACTTAGGCTGCATACTACTTCTAGACTTCATAAAATGCCAAACTTCTTTAACTGGCTCGGCATCAGCGTGTGGGTCCTCTTTAATTAGTCCCTCAAATAAAACAACCGCTTCTAACTCTGAACCTATTTCTTTGATATTCAACAATTCTGCATTGATTGTCACTATATCTGTTTGATTGCTTTCTGTTGACGCATTTAATTGATCTTGAATTTCAGCAAATACTTTATCTGTTGTTAAGCCTCTGATTTCTGCCAAGTCATGATTATCCCAAGCTTTTTGCAAGTCTTTAAAAGCGCCTGTTGCACCTGCAAGAAAATCAGCTTCATCAAATCCCTCAGGCATCACCATTTCTTCAAAATCAGCATCATTTTGGTAATCTTCTACTTTGGCACCGGGCTTTTTATTTTTATTAAACAATACATCGGTATCAAACCCTGCGGCAGCCGAACGATTTTGTGTTGCACTAGAAAATGGCGACTCGGTTTTTTGCGAATATGATGGTGTATCATTCTGAGGTGCGCTATAGCTCCCTCTACTATAAGCGGGTTGACGTCTGGTACCTGCTTTAGCCGCAAATAGTTTATACAATAGATAGGCAATCCCACCAAATATGAGAATA
>DAOVVZ010000267.1:0-3783 GCA_030636915.1 Methylomarinum sp.
ACTGCTCCCAACTTCTATAATTAGAATTCCTTGTTCGGTTAAATAATCATTTGCATCAACTAAAATGCGTAAAACCAGATCCAAGCCTGTGACACCAGCAGTAAAACCCATTTCTGGCTCATTATGATATTCAGTGGGTAATTCTTTCCATTCTTGTATTGCTACATAAGGTGGATTACTGACAATAACATCGTATTTATTATCAGGCAGCGCGTTAAACAAGTCTGATTTATAAATCGTAAGCTGTTCTGATACATCATGTTTATCAATATTAATCTGAGCAACCGCTATTGCATCATCAGATAATTCAACCGCATCAACCCGTGCTTCAGGAAATGCATAGGCACAAGCAATTGCAATACACGCACTGCCCGTGCATAAATCTAAAACATTAAAAACCTGCTCTTCATCTACCCAAGGCTCAAACCGCTGCTCTATCAATTCAGCAATAAGCGATCGAGGTACCAGCACCCGCTCATCAACATAAAAAGACAATCCTGCAAAAATTGCTTCATTGGTTAAATAAGCCACTGGTTTGCGTTCTTTAATGCGACGCTCCAATAAATGCACGACCTTGCGACGCTCATCAAGTGTTAACACGGCGTCTAAATAACAATCATCAAGATTATAAGGTTGATGAAGTGCATGCATTACCAATGCCGCTGATTCGTGCAGTGGTGTCGCGATACCATGACCTAAAAACACCTTATTTTCGGCAAACTGACTAGCACCCCACCGAATATAGTCCCTAATGCTCTTTAGTGTTGTGATAATATCAGTTTCAGTAACTGGATCTACACTCATCTAATTTTACTTACCGTATTAAGAAGTTGACAATTTTAAACTAAAATCTGTTTGTGGATGACAAAATATACGTCGCTATACAATCCAAAAAGACATAACTGATTAAAAAATCACCAAAGAAACCAAGGGTACTGTATAAATTCTGCTTATGACAGCTTCAAACAACAATCACACAGCTGCTAGTTTAGCAAAAAACCGTTTATATCATGATTGCTATAAATTTATGCAATCAGACAAGCTTGCTTTACCTACTATACCTGATGTTTCTTTTAAAATTAGACGTGCCATTAACGACGATAATGCCAATAACAGCAAAATTGCCCGTGTGGTTCAGATAGACCCATCGATCACCGCTCGCTTAATTCAAATATCAAATAGTCCGCTTTACCGAGGACGCAGAAAAATAGAAAGTTGCCCCGAAGCCTTAACTCGCCTGGGATTAAGAGCCTCACAAGATATTATTACAGCATTCTCAATGAAAGCAGTATTTAATGCTAAATCCCCGATTATTAGAAAAAAGATGCAAGAACTTTGGGCTCACAGTAGTAATGTTGCTTCTATTAGTGCCGTTTTTGCGCATAAAACACCAGGCTTTGACCCCGACAGAGCCATGCTTGCCGGATTAATTCACGACATTGGTATCGTACCTATTTTGACTTATGCCGATAAACAACCCGAAATTTTAGAAAACCCTAAAGATTTAGTTGAAACCGTTAAAAAACTACGTTCAGATATCGGTGTACAGATTATACGAAAATGGGATTTTCCTTCTGACTTTGAAGATGTCATTATCAACGCAGAAAACTGGCGTAGAACAGGGGGCGATAAACCCGACTACACTGATATAGTGATGATTGCTCAACTCCATAGCTTTATTGGTAAAGTAGATATTAAAAAAATGCCAAAAATAGATGAGCTACCTGCTTATAAAAAATTGGTTGCCGGCCATATGGATGCAGATCTAAGCATTAACATACTTGACCAGGCAAAAGATGAAATTGCACAAATCAAAAAAATGCTAAGCTAAATCCAATGGATATTAAGCAATCGCAATCGCCCAAAAATCCCGCCACATTGGCTAGCCAAAAAACCAACACATTAAGATTAAAGCTAAGCCAACAAATTGAAGTTAAAATCATCAGCTCTAAAAATGACAAGCGTTCAATAGAGATAAAACTTCCTCAATCCGACAAATCAATTCAGGTACAAAGCAATGTACCCCTATCAGCAAAAAATGGACAAACACTTGAACTGATAGTTACAAAACTAACAATTCCAATCGAATTTAAAGTCTTAAGCAACGAAGGCGAAGCAAAAAACATCACTCTCAAGCAATTAATATTGCCTGCTGAACTACAAAAGAATATCACTCAATCAAAACCATTAGAGATGCCGTTTACAAATAAAGCGCAAGCATCTAACCTGGAAATAGGCAATACTAAACTGCCTTTAAACACCCTAAGCCCACAACAAACAATCCTTAACGCAACAAAACTTGCGATACCTGCTCAAGAATCCCCTACAGTTTTGCTAAACCAAATCATCTCTCACTTGCCTCAGTTAAATCAAAATAAAACCATTCCTGATACCTTAAAACAATTAGCTCAAGAAATTTTAAACAACCTTCCTAATAAGAAAAGTCTACATAACCCTCAACAATTAAAAAAAATAATCGCTAATTCCGGGGCGTTCATGGAGGCAAAATTAGCACAAAACCTCACTAAAGGCAGCCAAAACTTTCAAACCGACTTTAAAAGCCAACTTTTAAAGCTCCACCAAGCACTTAATAAAGAGTTAAATGTAAATCAAAACCCAGCAACAAGTTCAGACACCATTCAGCTGCTAAAGGAAATGCAACAAAAAACGGAAAGTACCTTAGCTAAAATAATTTTAAACCAATTAACATCATTACCTAAAGAAGATGGAATGAAACAAGTCTGGGTAACAGACCTACCCTTCTTAAACAAAGATTTTCCAGAATCCGTTAGAGTTGAAATCAATCGTAAAGAAAAAAGCGATAACAATGAAGATGATGAAAATTGGGCGGTAGATATAACCATTACTCCACCTGAATTAGCTACTATTCATTGTAAAATTTCTTACTATGACAAAACCATAAACACGCGTTTTTGGAGTGATGAACAGCAGGTTGTAATGATAATAAACGAACAACTGGAACACTTGAAAAAACAATTTGAAAGCGTGGGTATAAATCCAGGACATATGTCCGCACATACTGGCACACCAAAAACGGAATCTCAGCAGCAAATTATGAACCAGAGTTTATTTGACCAAGAGGTCTAAGAGCACAACCCAAGCATAGAGCTGACTTCAGCCAGTCCTACATTTATCTACTTAGTACACCGCTAATCAATCGTTTCAATCCAGCGACAACGATCATTCACAATATCCGCAGTAGATATACTCCCTATTCCTTTAGCAATTAAAGCCACAACACGATCATCAGTATCATAACCAATATGAGCATCCATTGGATTTGCAAACTTACCCAAGCCAAAAACATCATAAACATGAGCCACATTAATATTCACATTAGTAACATCAATACATAACCTAGAATCAAGATACTTCTCAACGAACCCAGGTGGAATAGCGTAACTTAATAAATCATTAGGATCACTAAATGCAATGATTGGTGTTTTAGCCAACATCCGCTCAGAATAGTTTTCACCACTCGCGTTACAATACGCCTGTTTTTGATCACTCACTTCAGGTGGCTTTCTGCCCAATTGCAACATTGGCAGTTGATTAGACATCATGTAAATAGGGATAACCTTTTCCTTTAATGCCATATTAACGTCTATTTTGATATTATTCTCTGTACTACCTAATTCAGATGCAATACGCTGCATACCATCAATCGTAATCCGACTACCTAGACTATGCGATACAAAAGCATATTGATCATTATTAATCGACGCTACTTCAGGTGTATTGCATGCCACTTTGGTTTCTGTC
>DAOVVZ010000165.1:0-4718 GCA_030636915.1 Methylomarinum sp.
AATGATGAGACCGATCAGGTAGTTGTCCGGTCAATGACTGAGATTGCTGCAAAGCTGGGGAAAAAGACAATTGCAGAGTTTGTTGAAACACCTGAGGCAATTTTAAAATTAAGAGAGATGGGCGTAGAGTTGGGGCAAGGCTATATTTTTGGTAAGCCAGAAATAAACTTGTTAAGAGGCGGTGTTGTTTCAATGGCTGGTTTGCTAGAAAAAAAGGAAATAGTTGAGTTAGTGTTGGCTAAAAGTGAAGCTAAATAAGAGAAGTGCTGTGCATCAGCCTGATGGATAGAAATCTGTAATCTTGTTATCAGCGTTTTTTTTCAGTAGAAAGCCAACAATATTTGATTTTAATATAAATCTCATGTAGCCCGTATGGAGTTTGCGGAATGCGGGAAATTGGCGCGACATCCTTCCGTATTACGCAGAGCTTCATACGGGCTTTAACTTTAAGAAAGTTGGCTGTAGGTTATACGTTCAGGTAACCTTATAGCTAGCCTCTAGGCCTGTTATAAAGTCGTCTAAACTGTTTTATGTGTGTATACTTTGCTGATTCATTATTACAGTGTCTCAACTAATAAATACTAGAGTGTTTTATGTGTTGTCGCCATAAAGCCATCAGAAGTATGCCTAAGAATCATATTAGAAGTGATAGGCACGAAAGAACTTTTCCCGTTCAGCATAATATTTAAGTTGTCAGGTTTTTTTTGTACACGACCTTAAATAATTATTATCAAGTTTTGTATTAATTCATGCCAAAAAAAGCGAAAGAAACTAAAGCCTCTAAAAAAACTAAACCTAGTAAAAAGCAAGTCAAAAAACAACCTTTGCATTGGTTTAAAAAGAGTTTTTTATATTTGTTGGTGATTTTTTGCTTTGTGTTTTTTTCTTATCTTGGGTATCTGGATTATACGGTTCGAAAACAGTTTGAAGGTAAGCGCTGGTCTATCCCTGCTAAAGTCTATGCCAGTCCTGTCGAAGTTTATAGCGGTTATAAAATAACGGCGACGCAATTTGAAGATGTGTTGCAGCAATTACATTATCGACGTGATTCCCACCTTTCATCAGAAGGGACGTACTACAAAAAATATCAACAAATTGATCTAAAAACCAGAGGTTTTGATTTTTGGGATAAGCATCAGGCAAGTCATCAATTGAGAATTAAGTTTTCTGGTGCTGAGATTGTTAAAATTATTGATTTAAATACCTCGAAAGAAATGCCAATTATCAGGATGGACCCTGTGCAAATTGGTAGCTTCTATCCCACTCGAAAAGAAGATCGTATCTTAATAAAATTAGAAAATACCCCTGATGCTTTAATTCAAGGATTAATGGCAACCGAGGATCGTGATTTTTATCAGCATTTTGGCGTGTCTTTAAAAGCAATTGCTAGAGCTTTATGGATAAATGTTCGGGCTGGGGCAGTTGTTCAAGGTGGTAGTACTATTACTCAGCAATTGGTTAAAAACTTTTACCTGACCTCAGAAAAAAGTCTATGGCGTAAATTAAATGAAGCTTTTATGGCGCTGATTTTAGAATACCGGTTTCAGAAGGACGATATTTTAGAGGCTTATTTAAATGAAATTTATTTAGGTCAAGATGGAGCAAGTTCAGTTCATGGTTTTGGGCTAGCCAGTGAATTTTATTTTGGTCGACCATTAAAAAACTTACCTTTACATGAAATTGCTGCGTTGGTCGCATTGGTTAGAGGTCCTTCTTACTATGATCCAAGAAGGCACACAGAGAGGTCAATAAAGCGTCGCAATTTGGTGTTGGATGAAATGCATCAACAAGGTTTCATTACCAAGAAACAAGCGATAGCAGCAAAACATAAAAAACTTAATGTAATTGCGCGTACCCACCGTTCTGCTAATCGTTATCCAAGCTTTATCGACTTGGTTAAAAGACAGTTAAGGCAAGAATATAGAGAGGATGATTTAACCTCAGAAGGTTTAAAGATTTTTACCACCTTGGATACGCGGGTGCAAAAAGTGCTTGAGAAAACAATTTCTCAGAAGCTAAAACAATTAGAAAAAAGACCAAGAGTCAATAAACTGGAAACGGCTGCAATTGTCTCTCGTAGAGAAAGTGGAGAAATTGTTGCGTTGGCTGGTGGGCGTAACCCTAGCGGTGTGGGATTTAACAGGGCGCTGGATGCAGTTAGACCTATAGGCTCGTTAATTAAGCCGGTGGTTTATTTAACAGCATTGGAATATCCAGATAGATATACCATAACGACAAAAATAAGTGATACAGCCTTTGAAGTTAAAGGTAGAAAAGGGGATCTTTGGCAACCTAATAATTACGACAAAATAGAACATGGTGATGTGGAATTGCATACGGCTTTGTCACATTCCTATAACTTAGCCACTGTACGTATGGGCATGGATGTGGGGATTGCTAGAATAGCAAAAACACTCAAAAGTTTAGGGGTGAATAGACCGGTTAATTTATTCCCGTCGCTGCTGTTGGGAGCATCTCCACTGTCACCTTTAGAAGTAACTCAGATGTATCAAACGCTGGCAGGGGATGGCTTTGCTACACCATTACGCTCAATTCAAGCAGTGATTGCGGCAGATGGTGAAAGATTGCAGAGTTATCCTTATACGGTAAGGCAAACGGTAGACCCTGCAGCAACCTATATTACTAATACCATTTTACAAGAAGTGATGACAGAGGGAACCGGGCGTTCAGCTTATCTGTATATGCCAAAAGATTATGCTTTGGCTGGTAAAACCGGCACAACCAACAAATTAAGGGACAGCTGGTTTGCAGGATTTAGTGGTGACTTCCTTTCTGTCACATGGGTAGGGCGAGATGACAACAAACCCTCTGGCTTAACAGGTGCTAGTGGTGCATTACAGATATGGACGGGGGTAATGAAACAAATTTCATCGCAATCGGTTGATTTGATACCGCCTGATAATATAGAAATGCACTGGATAGACTCGGCAAATGGTTTTCTTGCCAATGAGCAGTGTGAAGGTGCTGTTTCATATCCTTATATTAAGGGTTCAGCGCCGGTACAGGAATCTCCCTGTATATCATCAACTGTTAATCGTGCAAAAAAATGGATTGATAATTTTTTGCAGGATAATTTTGAGTAACCCAGCACGAGCTCTTTGTTAAAGCGGGGGAGGCCTCCTGCAAATTATTTACCATTGATTAATCATGAAAACAATTTAGTATGCTTAAAAAAATAGTTATAAACCTATCAATTCTTTTGTTATTGGCTTTACCTCATGTGACAAATGCAGAAACAGCCCCTATCGAGAAATTAAAAATCTTTCTAGCAAATACGCGATCATTAACAGCAGATTTTAAACAAGTGACCCTAAACGAAAATGGGCAGGCCGGACAGACCAGTCATGGTTTGTTCTATTTAAGTAGACCAGGCAAATTTCGCTGGAGCTATAAAACACCTTTCGAGCAAGAAATTGTATCTAATGTTGGTAAGGTCTGGTTTTATGACGCAGACCTAGAGCAAGTGACCATAAAAAAACTGGATGAATCCTTAGGTTCAACTCCCGCCTTATTATTAAGTGGTGAAATTTCTTTGGATGAGAATTTCACCCTTCAGCAGCAAGGGGTTGATGAGGACATGCAGTGGATTAAACTGTCCCCAAAAAAAGAAGGCAGTGGTTTTAACTATATTTTGATAGGAATGAGTGGCGGGTCAATTGGTGGTATGGAATTAAGTGACAATTTCGGCCAATTGACGCGGATCTATTTTTTAAATGTTAAGAAAAATCTTCCGTTAGCTGATTCTGTATTTGAATTTACAGCGCCTGAAGGTGTTGATGTCTTTGAAAACTAATCATGTTTGGTGAAATGGAAAAGCCGCTCGCAGACAGGATGCGACCGTTTTTATTAGATGATTATATTGGTCAAAAACATATTTTAAAGCCAGGAAAACCGCTTTATGAAGCTGTCTCATCGGGACGGCTGCATTCAATGATTTTTTGGGGGCCACCAGGGACAGGTAAAACGACCTTGGCAAGAATGATTGCTCATCATTCAGATGCCGAATTTATCCCTATTTCTGCGGTTTTATCCGGAGTAAAAGATATACGTGCCGCAGTCGCTGATGCTAAGAACATTCAGTTGCAACAAAACAAACGCACAATTTTATTTGTAGATGAGGTTCATCGCTTTAATAAATCGCAGCAGGATGCTTTTTTGCCGCATGTAGAAGATGGTACGGTTTATTTTATTGGTGCGACCACAGAAAACCCTTCCTTTGCATTAAATAATGCTTTGTTATCCAGAGCAAGGGTTTATGTGCTTAACTCATTAAGCACGGATGACTTGATTGAAGTATTAAATAAAGCCCTGTCAGATAAAGAAAAGGGACTTGCTTCATTAAATATACAAATCTCAGGAGAATTAAAGCAGCAGTTTGCCAGTGCAGCCGATGGTGATGCAAGGCGTTTGTTAAATTTGTTAGAAATTGCTGTAGAGCTAGCAGCGGCAAATGAAACTCAAGTTATAACGGAAACGATTGCGGAAGAAGTACTTTCGGGTGGTGTGCGACGGTTTGATAATCAAGGGGAAGAGTTCTATAACTTGATTTCAGCCTTGCATAAATCAGTCAGAGGCAGCTCCCCTGATGCATCACTCTATTGGTTATGTCGAATGATAGATGGTGGCTGTGATTTAGCCTATTTAGCCAGAAGAATTGTCCGTATAGCCTCAGAAGATATTGGTAATGCAGACCCTAG
>DAOVVZ010000421.1:0-2642 GCA_030636915.1 Methylomarinum sp.
AGTGTGGGTGCCTGGGAAGGTGTGCTGAGTCGTAGGTCTTGTCCCTTTCGTCGTATGCGAGTTTGGGAGACGGCTGGAGATACTGAATTTAATAGTGATGATATCAAGTTGCCTGAGTTAGGTTATATTGTTGAAAATAGGGTGACACAGTTAGCGTTGCTCGATAGATTGGCGGCATTTGAAAATATTGAGCTGATTGCACCTGCAACTATCAAGCAGATAAATTATCAATATTCGGGGCAAACTCAGTTGCAATTGGCTGATGGTAGTGAGATACAGGCTAAGGTTTTGGTTGCGGCTGATGGTGGAAATTCCAGGGTGAGGCAAGCGGTGGGCTTGGGTGTTACTAGTTGGGATTATAAGCAACATGCAATGGTCATTTATATAGAAACCGAGTACGGTCAACAGGATATTACCTGGCAACGTTTTGTACCTACTGGACCTCAGGCATTTTTACCATTAACCGGTAATTATGGTTCTATTGTTTGGTATAACACGCCGGATGAAGTCAGAAGATTAAAGACCTTGTCTAATGAAAGTTTAATCGATGAGTTAACGGCGACTTTTCCTGATTGTCTGGGTAAGGTTAAACAGGTGTTAGGTGTGGCAAGTTTTCCATTGAAGCGTCAGCATGCTCAGGAATATGTTAAAGCGGGTGTGGCTTTGGTGGGGGATGCGGCTCACATGATAAATCCATTGGCAGGGCAGGGGGTTAATATTGGATTGCTGGATGCAGCTGCGTTAGCCGAGGTGTTGGTGGAGGCTCATGTGAGTGGTGAAAATATTGCTGATATGGCAGTTTTAAAGCGATATGAAAAAATGCGTCGTAATGAAAATTTAAGGATGATGACTGTTATGGATGTGTTTTATCGGGTGTTTAGTAATGAGGTGCTGCCATTAAGGATTCTTAGAAATTTGGGATTGGGTTTGGCGGAACGAATATTGCCTGCAAAAAATAAGGTGATGCGTATGGCAATAGGGCTGGAAGGGAACTTGCCAAAGTTGGCTAAAGGTAAATCCTTGTTGTAATAAAATTAAATGTCTATGAACTTACCACATTTTATGGAATCGAAGGCTTTTTGTTTATAGTGTTAACTTCTTTTTCTTAAACTTACATAGTTTATTGGAAGCCATTAGATTATTTAGCTCAATTGTCCAGTAGCTCGGTTTTTTTTCTTGATGTGTTAAAAACACAATAATAAGATATTTAATAGTGGGGATATAAAAATGAACCTCTGTGACTTTAGACGTAATTCGCGCCGCACATCAATGGTGCGACGAAGAGCTGACAGACGTGCTACGCCATATTCATTCGGCTCGCCAGAGTGGATAGAAAGCGTTAAAAAGAATTATGTGGCCTGGCCAAAGTGGAATCGTCGTGGCATCAGCAGGCGTAGCGATGAGCGGCGAGCGTTTGATCGTAGATATCACCAGCTTTCTGAACAGAAGCGTTCCGAACAAAAATATTCAAAGATTTTACTTACAAAAGAAGAAAAGCAGTTTATTGAAGATATATTTATGAGTGATTTTGATTAACTGATTTTTTTAGCCTTCTTTCTCAGGATTAGGTGACGGAATATCCTGGACTATATTGTCCAATTAATACAGGATACTTTATTTAGGCTGGTTTTATATAAAGCTGTTCGTCTGAAGGCAAAGGATTTTTAATCTTATGTGTGGCAAATAAATTCAGAGACAGTCATAAAAACCACGCTTAAGCATGAAATAATTCTCTGGAATTATCAACCTTTCTAGTCGTATGCTCATCTTGTTTTCAGTCCCTCTAGGTCTGTCATCAATCTTTGAAAGCTAAACAGGAAACGGCCTATGCCTTGATTTAATCTGTGGCTTGTTAATAGTTATTTAAAGTTATTTTTATTAATTATTTGATAAATTAGTAATTTAGGCTAATGTTTTAATAAACAGGTTTTAGTTATGAAGAAAATATTATGGAAAAGAGAATTTATCCTCGTGTAAAAAAACAATTTTCTGCCGTTGTTGAAAATGGGGCGGGGGTTAATTTTGATGTGGTTGCTGTGGATGCTTCTAACGAAGGAGCGTGCATTCAGTGTAATACTTTTGAGCGAAATTTAATTACGCCGGGAGGTTGTTTTGTTAGTGATGGAAAGCCTGTGGAGCTTTTTCTTTGGTTGGAGCTGCCTTTTGAAAATGGTCAGGCTGAGAAAATAGGAGCGCGTTGTCATGTTGCTTTCTCAAGGCGTATATCTCGTGATCAATGTAAAATTGGCGTGCGTTATATGGATCTTGATAAAAACGACTATGATTTGTTGAATAAATATATAGAATCATTGTCGGCATCTAATGATGCGTAGACATAAGGTTTTAGTTATCTTGTGCTTCTAAAATTGAAAGTAATTTTGATCTTATGTCTTCCAGTCTTTCTGGGCTTGAGATAAGATTAGATTGAAAGTCGGTAATATAAAACATGTCTTCTGCTCTGCTGCCAATGGTGGTGATTTTTGCATCGTGTAATTGGATATCAAGATCAATAAAGGCTTGTCCTATAGTTGCTAAAAGGCCTGAGTAGTCGGTGGGTATAAGTTCAATAATGGTGTATCTGTTAAGCGGGTCTTTATGAAAAACAATTCGGCTGGGAATGGGGAAGTGTCTGGCTTGTCGTG
>DAOVVZ010000070.1:0-6740 GCA_030636915.1 Methylomarinum sp.
CACTTTCCCTTTCTCTTTCACTTGCCCTTGATGCAGTATCACCAATTGATCTTCGGGATAAATCTCATCGACTAAATGTGTCGCCCAAAGCACCGCGAGTTGATGCTCTGTCGCCAATTGATGAACATGCTCTACAATTGATTTTCTACTTGGCATATCCAAGCCAACCGTTGGTTCATCCAACAATAGCAAAGCTGGCTTATGCAATAGCGCTCTGGCAATTTCCACTCGTCGTCTATGCCCACCATTAAGCTGCCTTACGTTCTCAAGACGTCTATCATACATATTCAAGCGTTCTAACTCTTCCTGTATACGCTGGCTTGCCAGTTTTCGTCCCATGCCATGCAATGCCGTGTGATAACGCAAATTCTGCATAACCGTTAAGTCCATATCTAAGGTGGTTTGTTGAAACACCACACCTAACTTAGCCAAGGCGTTTCGGGTCTGGTTTTTTACATCAAACCCACAAAGTTGAATACGCCCCTCACGGGTATCATACAAGCGAGTAATTAAAGAGAATAAAGTACTTTTACCCGCGCCATTAGGCCCCAATAAAATAGTACACTCTGATGCACCAACACTGAAACTCACCTTATCAAGTGCTTTTTTAGCATTGTAAGAAAAACTCAAATCTTCTACAGCAAGTGCTACTGGGTTCGCGTCCTGATTACTCATGGTTTTGAAACAACTCCCCAAGGGAAACGTCCAACAGCAATTGATTTAGTCACTTTATGATTTTCAAGATCAACAATCGAAATATCATTACTGCGTCCGTTAGTGGTATACAAGCGCTTTTGATCCGGTGAAAAAGCCAAATTCCAGACTCGCTGTCCAACTAATAAAAACTTTTCCACTTCCAATGTTTTAGCATTAATCACAGCCACTCGATTAGCAGGTCCAATTGCCACATAGCCCCACTGCCCCACTTTATCAATAACCACACCCACGGGTTGAATCTTATCGGTAGTCACCCCGGGAATATCTAACTTAATAGTTTTAATAATCTGTTTGCTCGCAACATCTAAAATCATCAAAGTCCCTGCAATCTCAGAAGTTACCCATAACTGCTTATTATCAGCGGTAAAATTAGCCGCTCTAGGTCGTGGATCAACCAAAGTATTATCTACAATCTCATTGGTTTTAACATCAATCCAGTGAATCATATTGGTGGTTTCAGATGCACTGATCACCCATTGGTTATCCGTACTCACCGCAATACCTTCCGGCTCGACCCCCACCTTTATCTGGGTAACTTCTTGCTTACTCGGAACATCAATGACTGTGACTAAATTATCATCTTCATTTGAAATATATAATCGATCACCAGCAGGATTAAGCGCAAATGTCTCTGGATCTTCCCCTGAAGGCAACTGCCCTACTTCGGCATAAGTTTCTGTATCAATAATTTTGACGGTATCATCATCACTGGTGGCAACATATAAAAACTTGTTATCAGGGCTTAATGCAATACCCCTTGGGCGTTGACCTATTTCTACTGTTTTTATTAATTTACCAGCAATAGGATCGATAATCGCCAAGGCATTATCTTTTTCTAAGGTAACAAAACAGTTTCGGCCTGAACTGCCAGGCTACTTAAACCTATCATTAAACCGGCATATAAAATTGATTTTTTCATTGTTTTAATACTCATTTAAACTGTTTTAATTTATTTTTTATTTGTTGTATAACTTGCTGCAATCGACTCTCAGTTACACTTTTATCTGACTTAGCGACTGGAACGGTATTAACCTTTTTTAAAGCCTTGCCACAACCCGATTCAGCCTGATCATAACCCAAGGTATCTAATTCTGTTTTTGGATGTAAAAAACCTTCTATCGGTGATACCGCGATCAATGATCGAGCTGCTGCCAATAATACAGGCTGTCTTAACTGACCATTCCACGAGCGAAATGACAAAGGCTTGCCTTTATAACCTTGCAATGCAAATTGTTCACTTAACAAATAATCTTTGATGTCTTGCATTTGCGTAGACTTGGTTCGTACAGATGCCTCACCAATTGATCTAACCGCCAAATAAGCCGCATAATCTTGCTCTTCCATTCCTCGTTTCGCCTGCGCTTTAAATCGATTCTGGATTTGCACAGCTCCCCATTGCTCATGTGTTTGATGCCATGCTGTTGGCACTAAACCTTGCGTCCCTACAATTGGTCTTGGGTTCCAAGTCCGATAATCTAAGTATTCACCA
Organism: Methylomarinum sp.; assembly: GCA_030636915.1. Lineage (GTDB taxonomy): Bacteria > Pseudomonadota > Gammaproteobacteria > Methylococcales > Methylomonadaceae > QPIN01. Next base: position 2,207 of record DAOVVZ010000070.1, read on the forward strand.
AACAATCCTTGCTCATCTGCAACCACTAAAACATCATAATCGATATCTTGGGTAAACACTGGCACATCTGATTGCGCTGTTCTACGGGCATCATAATTATGAGTCCATTGTTTCTCTGCAACAATTTTCATCCCAAAACGATTCGCCGCACGCTTAATTGCGGATGAATATAATTTATCTTCAGTCGTCACGCCCGACACTAAAAACCATTTATTCCAGCGCTTTTTCATCATATATTGCGCCAATGCGTCTGCTCTCATGGCTCGACTGGGTAACATATGCAGAACATTATTAATGCACTGCTCATTTCGTAAGGCATCATCCATGGTGGTCGCATCAAAAATGAGTTTGCCTTTAGCTGCATTGAGTCCGGCAATTTGTTTTAATTGTTCAGCGGGTAAATTACTGACAACAAAAACCGTATCCGCTGCCACTTGTTGTTTAAAGACTTCAGCAACATCGGTCGAAATCGGCGCAATAACAGTCTTTAACTCATAGCGCTGCCGAGTAAACATCCCAGTGGTATTATTATCCATAATGGCCAACTCAGTACCGAGCCGTCCTTTTTGTTGAATAAACACATCAAGATTGGACAAAGCTGCAGGCACTTTTTGTTGCTGGGTAATATAGGCAATTTTTATAGTCTGGACATCCGTTGCACAAACTACATTAACTATCCCCAACAGTACAAAAAATAACGCTTTTCTAAAACAAAATTTCATATTAAAAACAGTAATAAAAGAAGATGACTTTAGTCATTCTTAAACATCCCTAGAAATAGGTTTGCCGATAAAATAGTAATACCTAAAAGCAAACCACCCACACCGCAATAGGCCAATACTTCGGTTATTATATGATGGTGTGCCGCATTTCTGCCAATAGAAGGTGCTAAAACAAACATTGAAAACCACGACAATGGATACAACCCACCCACCCCTATTAAAATAGCGGTATATTTTTTCCAACAATCTTTAAGTGATGAGAACATCACCAGCACAATTAATCCTATAGAAAATGCCGCTATTCCCGTTGCATGAAAATGCGCTCTCTGTGCATATCGCCATATCTTACTATTACTGTTTGCATCATGTAGCGTCGGATGCGCTGAAACACCATTTGATATATAACTTTTCACCGTATCCTCTGCAATGCCAAAGCCAGCACCTAAACTTATCCCAAATACCAATGTCAGCATGACTAAAAATAAACCTAATTTAACCTTTTTTATTTCCTGATTCACTAGTCTTTCCTCCTGTTTAATTTAAATTAAATACGCTGTAAACTGTAAGCAAGCATCACATTTTTCGAGCTATAATAATTATTATTAGTCATCGCCATTTATTCTATCACTTGATAGTGAACCTGACTCATGCGAGGCTGAAGTCTCACTTCCAACTTTATCGTTCCCACGTAGGCGGGATGGAGTTTATAAAAAACACGCACCAGTAAGACAAAAGATAAACACAGAGGAAAAGATAAACTGACGCTCATCCCTTTCTCTGTGCAATACTTGTAAATTCAATTATCCATAATCACATGTGTAGCAACTAAAACCCTGCACCGAAAGAGCATGGTTTTGAACTAGCAACCCATGACAAGAAACCGTCTAAAAAACAAAAAAATCATGCGATCATTACCATTATTTCTAATTATAGTTATTGCTTTTGGCTTATCCTTTGCAAAACATATATCCGTGTTAATGTACCCTCTTAGTGCCTTTATTTTTTACCTATACCTACCTGTACTTTACGCTTCATCCCGAATTAATATTTTGCACCACATTAAAAAACAAGAGTTATTCCATATAAAATTTTATCCTATGGAACTCGGCATGTGGTTGGTAAGCACTTGCTTTTTCTCATTTGTAATAGCCCACTTACTTGCCGATATATTATTCCCATATCGCGAATATCTTTATCACTTTACAATTTTCTTGATTGTTTCTGGACTAATAGGCATTATCTATTGTGAATTAGATGCCAATAAATTTCATCTCAGCTCTAAAAGAACAAGCTTTGAAGCGCAAGGTCGATTTCTCTCATTTGAATTTCTTTTTGTGATGATTTTATTATTTGCAATAAATCATTAAAAGCGCCAAGGGAGCGCGTGCTTACAGGCATATCAAATTGTTTTAATGGTTCCTTCAAGCTCTGATCAATCAGTCTTTGATAACGGTTAAGCGAGCAACTAATATCGGCTGATTTAACAATGTCGCATAACCCAAAACCACTGAAATAGGATACTGTTTAGCAATCTCTAAAACAGCATAAGCAAATAGTTGTATATCAGAAATATTGTCAGTTTTAGAAATAACTATGCATTGTTCAGTCAATTCCTTTTAGCTTATCTAAAACAAATGGCCGATAACCCCGCTCCAAATCTGTCATAACAACTGGCTGTTCAGTATATTCAAGCAAGGCTATTTCTTTAAAAGACAAGTAATTGCATAAATCACTATCAAGTTTTCATGCCTTTAGTCGATACAAAAAGCACAGGGAACAAAAATTTCCATTAGTTAAATTCATACAACGCACGATCAGACTTAGATTGTATTTTTTTAATATTTTCCTATACTTAAATAATTATATTAAAGCCATAAATGAACAATGCTTTTTTATTTTTTCCATACAGAGTTAAACAACCAATGACAATTAGAAACAAATTAATATTAGGCTTTTCAAGTCTAACAGGAATCATACTAATTTTTGGGCTACTTGCCTGGCTTTATATTGGTTGGCTAGGAAAGAATGTAAATGAAATTGTTGATTGGAAAGTACCTGCAGTCAAACTTGCAGTTGACGTTCATGCCGGTGCTTATGATGCAACTATAGAACAATTAAATTATTTGTTATATGAGGCGCCTGAGGCACATGAACGGGCTAAAGCCATTTTAGCCAAAATGGAGCAAAACCTATCTCTGGTTGACCAAATTGGACAACAATTTAACGATCACACATTACTCCAACAATCTGCCGCAGTAAGATCCAATGTGTCTCAGTTTAGAACGCTCTATGACCAAGGTGTTCAAGCATTACTCAACAACAAACAAGCCGTTGATGTAATGGTGGAAAATGGTAACAGTGTTTTAGTTGAGGCCGATGCCTACGCTTTAAAACAAGAAGTTGAATACGCTTCATTGCGTAACAATGGTGCAGCTAAAGAGCAATTGAACAGTAAAGTACAAAAATATATTTTAGTTAACCGTATTAAAGCACTGGCTTACAGCATTATTCAGCACGAAAAACAGGAAAGACTGTTTAAAAACCGTATTTATTACCAAAAAATGCAACAAGAATTACCGGAGCTAATGGCTCTATATGAAAAACTAAAAAAAATAACCTGGGATAAGGTGGAGCTTAAAAAGATCAGTGTCGCTCGATCAGCAACCGAAAAATATACCCAGGCAGCAGCCCAATGGATTAAAAATGATACAGCATTAAAAGGCATTGTTAAGCAGATGAATTCCATTGCCGCCAATGCACGTAAATCAGCAGCCCATGCAGAACAAGATGGCTGGGAAAAAGCCATTGAAGTTGGCCAAAAGACCGTGTCATTAGTCTCACAAGCTAATCTAATTATTATACTCACCTTGCTTGCTGGGTTAATCATAGGTATTAGCTTATCCATTGCTATCCCTAAGAATATTATTGCAGCCATTAATGCTTTATCTGACTTTTCAAAGCGTTTTGGTAAAGGTGATTTAACCGCCCGCACCCATTTTAAACCGACTGATGAAATTGGCATTATGGCGCAAGACTTTGACAAAGCAGCTAAAAACCTACAAAACACTATTCGCCAAGTTAATAGCAATGCAATGGAGCTGACTGAACATTCAGACTCCTTAGCTCAAATGGTAGATAAAAATACTGTTAGCCTCCAAACTCAAAAACAGCATACCGAACAGGTTGCCGCCGCAATGAATGAGATGGCATCAACAGTCGATGAAGTTGCTAGAAATGCTTCACAAGCCGCTAGCGCAGCAAGTGATGCAGATACCCAAGCTAGCGATGGTAACCGTGTTGTATCACAAGCAGTTACTTCAATTAACTCTCTGGCTAATGAAATTGACCAAGCAACAGCTGTTATCAATCAATTAGAAAATGATGTTGGAAATATCAGCAGTGTGCTTGATGTTATCCGAAATGTTTCAGAACAAACCAATCTATTAGCGCTTAATGCAGCGATTGAAGCAGCAAGAGCAGGAGAACATGGCCGAGGTTTTGCGGTTGTTGCGGATGAGGTACGAACATTAGCCAGCAGAACACAATCATCTACCGATGAAATTCAAACCATGATAGAAAAATTACAACTGGGCGCTCAAAAAGCGGTTGGTGCGATGACAGCAAGCCATAAAATGACTGGCGACAGCGTACAACAGGCAAGTGAATCAGGGTCAGCTTTAGAATCCATCACACAATCTGTTACCACTATCAATGCAATGAATTCTCAAATTGCTACAGCAGCAGAACAACAAAGCTCCGTTGCTATAACCATTAACCAAAGCATTGCCACTATCAATAGCATTTCAGAAGAA